>DAIOTT010000065.1:0-17512 GCA_036751885.1 Candidatus Sumerlaeota bacterium | reverse complement strand
CTTTTTCCCTTACAACTCTTTTTTAGCTAGTGAGTACTCTCCTTATCAAAACCAAACTTTAGAAAAGCCTGACAGTAAACACCTATTGAGTTAAGCTTCTAGTTAGTATCTCTTTTGCGCCCAAAGGACTTAACGACTTTGAAGAAACAAAAAACACTGAAAACCGCATTCTAAAACCTTAATAAACACTCAAGACTCACCTGCAACCAGGCAATTGGAATAACCTACCACACAAGGCTAAGATAACAAGTGAAACCCGTCCACCGCGCAACCAAGATAAATCAAGGATCTGGAGCGAGAAAAAAACACAAAAATTTTCCTTGCATCAGGGGGGATCTATTGGTTTCTTTTGCTCCTTGCCTCAGTGCTCTGGTGGCGGAACTGGCAGACGCGCAAGACTAAGGATCTTGTGGGAGTTTTCCCGTGGAGGTTCAAGTCCTCTCCAGAGCACCACTTATTGATTTCATGAGACTTATGGGTCGAAACCCAATACGAAAAATAGAGAAAAAATGGTTAGGTAGGACTGGAAAATGGCTTCCGGTTCAATCCTGGTTTGCCCCCGGCTAGACCCATCAAAAAGTGCCCCCGAATATCGGGGGCACTTTTGTTTTGTGTCATCTCGATGCGCGTTTTCCTATCAGTCTCTTCCACGACAATCAACGAGTCAGTGCTGGAACCACTTTGTAGGAATTATCATCCAACTTTACTACAAATAAATATTTCTTAGAGTATTTTGAAGACTGATCTGAACTCAAGCCAATCCTCGAAAAAATAGTCTCACGCTTAATCACTTTGAATCGCTGAAGGTTCTCAATACTCGCATCTTGTAAATTCGATAAAACAATTATGTCGCCCACCATCGGAATTGGAGAGTCTGATGAGATTGTTTCAATGGCCTCTAGTCTGCTGCTGATGCCTGGACGACCTTCTCCTTTCTTTACTTCATATACTTCTATCGGTTTTATCGCAGAAGAATTAGTCATGTTTTCCATTTTTCTTGAATTTTACAAATATGAGACTTGATTTTGTTGTAAGCACAAGCAGAAGAACTTGATTGTGCTTCTTTTCGACACGCCTAGTCAGGCTTCCTCAGTGACCTCAACCGTGTCGCCGCCACAGTCCTCCCTGGACGAGACCACCCTGAAGTCGGGTGGTGGGGCGACCAGACTTCTCTACTCGATTGCCTTGGCATCCCCTTGGTCAGCGGCCTTCAGGCCGCTGACCAAAAAGGTCTCTCATGAGACTTAGCAGACAATTATCCTGTTGTCCATCTCAGTACTCCTCCGGAACCAGCATGCAGGTGGATCTGCGGTCGGCTTTGCTGATGAAGTCGCAGTGGCCGTTATGCTTGCTATGCACTCTGTCGTCCTTCCCTAACTCCTTAAAGCTTTAGCTGCTAGTTCACAAACTTTTGTATTTAAATTCCCATTTTCGGCGGGGTATTTTAGTCTACAGCCGTTTAGAATGCAGTCGGCAAAGTGTTCTACTTCCAGCATGAATTGATTGGCGCCGGGGATGGTGATTTGTTGTTTGCCTTGTTTTGTGGTGATGTGCAGGTGGGTTTCCTCTGTGTTGCAAACGAAGGGGCGCTCTACGTGCAACACGCCGGTGGTGCCGATGATTCTGACGCCTTGTGCATGGTGCCCTGTGAGGGTTCCTTGGGCTGAGGCGAGTTTTCCGTTTGGGAATTCCAGGATGACGTGGGTTGATTCGTCGGCGCCGGGTTCTCTTAGTTTGCCGATTGCTTGAACGGTTGTGGGTTCTTCTTTAAGAATGTAGCGAGCGGCGTTGATAGCGTAGCAGGTAACATCATAGAGCGCGCCTCCGCCGATTTCTCCTGACCAACGGTGGTCTTGTTGGTTTTGTAAGGCGCCGCCTAGGTGGGCGGTGATTGTTTGAATTTCGCCGATGATTCCGCTGTTCAGAATTTCATGCACGCGATTCCATTGCGGGTGGTGCCGGTACATGTAGGCTTCCATGAGTAGAACTCCTGCTAGGTTGCAGGCGTTGTTCATGCGCTGGGCTGCGCTGTAGCTTAGTGCAAGGCTTTTCTCGCACAGCACGTGTTTACCTGCTTCAGCGGCGCGAATTACCCAGTCTTCGTGCAGGCCGTTGGGTAGGCCGATGTAAACGGCGTCCACCTCAGAACAATCCAATAGAGCCTGGTAGTTTGGAAAGCTTTTCTGCGCTTGAAGTTGGTGGGCTAAGGCTTCGGCTTTTTCTTTAGTTCGGCTGGCAACGCCGTATAGTGTGCCGTTCGCCGAAGCGTGGATGGCAGGGGCAATGGCGTGGGTTGCGATGTTGCCTGCACCGATGATTCCCCACCGTAATTTTGTGGGGTTGGCTGGTTGATTCATCGGTGTGTACTCCGCGGTTTAGGTGTTTGAGTTTTAGTTTGAGTTTTCAATGGGTTGTGAAACCCACTGTTGAATGGTTGATGTAATCTCTTCCGGCGAGATTGTCTCTTGTTTTCGTGCTTCAAAATCTTTGACGATGACTTTCCCGATTTTGGCTTCTTCACCCCCTACGATCACGATGAAGCGAGTGCCGGATTTGCTGGCTGATTTGAGTTGTTTGCTGAAGTTTCGGGTTTGGTAGGGGAACTGCACTTCAAGCCCTTCGCGGCGTAGTTGTTGGGCAAGGCTTAGGGCTTGCAGTTTTGCTTCTTCTTCAATGTAGGCAATCATCAGTTTGGTGGGGCGGTTTACGGTGAGCTGAATGTCCTGTGATTCAAGGGCAAGCAGCACGCGTTCGATTCCCGACCCAAAGCCTACGGCGGGTGTTGGGTGGCCGCCGATTTGTTCAACAAGCGCATCGTAACGGCCGCCGCCGCCGATCACGCGGATGGCGCCGTCTAGGGATTCGCAGGTAATTTCAAAGGCGGTTCGGGTGTAATAATCCAACCCGCGCACAAGCCTTGTGTTAATGCTGTAAGGCACATTCAGCGCTGCAAGGGCTTGCTTTACTCCTTCAAAGTGAGCGGCGCTTTCTTCATCCAAATGGTCCAGCATTTTGGGTGCAGCATCGGCAATTGCCTGGTCTTCTGGGGCCTTTGAATCTAGAATGCGCATGGGGTTTTGATTCAATCGCTGGCGTGAATCTTCAGAAAGTTTGTCGGCATATTGATTTAGATAATCAACCAATGCATCTCGATAAGCGGGCCGGCATTCCGGTGTTCCCACGCTATTAATGTGAACGGTAAGTTGCTTCAAGCCGAGCTCTTCGCTGAAGAAATCGTAGAGAATACTGATGACTTCTGCATCGGCTGTGGCATCGGTTTCTTTGAATAATTCCAACCCCAATTGCGTGTGTTGCCGGTACCGCCCGCGCTGGGGGCGTTCTGCCCGGAACATCGGGGCAATGTAGAAGAACTTCAAATCTGCTCCGCTGTTGGTGAGGCTGTGCTGCATGACAGCGCGGCAAACGGAGGCTGAGCCTTCGGGGCGCATGGAAATACTTTCGCCGCCGCGCGTTTCAAACGTGTACATTTCCTTGGAGACAATGTCGCTTGTTTCCCCGGAGGTGCGGCGGAAAAGTTCTGTCATTTCAAGCACGGGCGTTTCAATGTATCGGTAGCCAAAGCGTTCAACGTAGGCGGTGTAACGATCTCGCAAGGCCCGCCAACTTTCGGATTCATACACTGCACTGCTGGCTTTTACGGGGAGCACATCGTCCATCCCACGAATGGTTTGCAAATTAGGGGTTTTCTCTGCCATGAATGTTGAATCCGGTTGGTGGAAATGAGTGGTTATAAACGGGTTGGTTTACGTGGATTTTTCAGAACAGAGAATTGAGTTGAGTCCAAAAAAATCAACGGATTGTCGATCAACCAAAATATCGTGGAGCGGTCTACCCTTTTTCTTACTTCTGGGATATTGGCGGATTTTTTTTCAACCCTGGGGATTGTGTTATTCTCCGCCATTGAAATGCTTGAATGGGGCTTGAAATGTATAACACAAAAGCAACATTGTGGGAATCAACCAAGGCTAAAAGTTCCGATTGGTCTTCGGGTGAAAGGCTCCGGAATAATCTTGTTCTAATGGCAACGACTGTTTGAACATAGGCGGGTAAAGCGGAGGGGGTTTTTTCCATTACCCAACAATCATAAACCCTAGGGGTTTTTTCGGCAAATTGCTTAAGCCCATAAAATAGGGATTTCAACCATTCATTTTGTGCTGGTGTAATTGGGCTGAAATAATCACTTGAGTTTAGGGTTTGCCCTTGCCGCTGAGCTGTTTGCAGTTCAGCAATCAGCTCCAATATTCGATTCAAAAACTGTTTACGTTCTGGTGAATTAAGCTGAAAGGTTACAAGCTTATAGGCATTCCAAAGGGACTTTCGGCGAAACCAAGGGTTTTGTTCCGCAAGCTGAAAGTGTAACGTCAATGCTCGTTCTGCATCCAGCTTTTCAAGGGCGCAGGCTAATTCAAAATGTGCGGCAGCGTGATTCGGAAACCGTGTGTGAAACTCCTCCCAAAGCAACGCTTGGTCATTAGCTTCTGCTGCGGAAGCTTTACCAGTGGTGTAGTCAAACAATTCGTGCTCGGTTAATTCCCGCTCTTGAAAAACGGTTTCCCAGTAGGGGAGGTTTCCGATTCGGTGCTGACGAAGCCGAAATTGTTCTCGCCAAGTTAACTGCTTTTCTTCAAACCACGCGCGGGATAACAGGTTAATCAGCTCATCTTTTTTTTCCCCTAATAGGCTTATTTCGTCCACCTCGGTGGAAACATGGTGAATGAGTTTATCAAACTCCGGAAGCCCTTTTTGATAAAACCGTTCCATGCGAGAATACGCAGGCGGATGATCAAGAGCGGCAACTTCCTTCCGTGCAAGCACCCACTGCAGGGCTTCGCAATACTCCTCCAACGAAAGCCGACGCACCCACAGATCGTACTGTTGGTAAACGTTTGCCGGGGGAGAAGGCTCGCCGCCGAACCCCTTCATGATGACGGACCAAAACGTCATTTCCGTAAGCAAGATTACAGTTTCTGCTTTAATGTAGGCTAAGGCGAATTCATCGTTTCCAACAACGCGCGCCGCAAGTTGATCAGATTCAAGCTCAGCTGCCCATTGGCTGGCGAACAATAATTTTTCACCAGGTTTAATGAACAACCGATCAAAGAAAAATGAGATTACCGCTGTCAGCAAACTTGTCTCTGCCAGCGCATCGCGGATTTGATTCCACGCAATCAGGCGGAATTGAATTTGCCGTGAAACTCGGTTCAACGATCCACTTAGGTGTGCGATTTCATGGGCAAACAGGGCTTTGAGTTCAGCGTTTGTAAAGGCCAAAAAAAATGGTAATCCCACGCGCAGAATGTGGGTTTGCTTGCCCAGCCCGAATAACTGTAGCGGGCTAATCATGGAAATTGTTGTCTCGGGAGTTAGCATAATCGTTTCAAGTTTTGGGGAACCTAACGAAGTGCAGAGTTCCTGAAGTGCTTGGTGAAGTTCGGGAAAATCCTGCTTTGTAAGCTTCAGGCCTTTAATGATTGGCGGGTGTACTTTGGCCAAGGAGCGCCAAATAGGGACTGCAACCACCACTGCCAATAAAAACAATGTTGCCTTTGCAAAGGTTGAAACCGGTTCCCCTAAATAGTCCGGTTCTAGAAAAAGCCAAACGCCCAACGCTACGCAGGCAAGGGGGAGTAATACCGCTGTAACAATCAGGAAAAACGAACCCAAGAATAGCAAGCATGCCGTTGAAATTCTAAACATCAACGGCGAACGCTGAGCCCACCAGCGCAGCCTTAATTGCCGCTCGTTGATTTCCTGAAACGCCACGAAATACGATTTCCCTGAACTGGATTCTTCATCACACTATAAAACGAACTGAACATTAGGAGCAAGCTTTACGCTTCCAATGATCACCCTATAAGTCTAATGAAATCCATTCGTTTTCATGATCAAGGGACGCATTGGCCGCCTCTAGAATTTTGACAACCCGAAGACCGGATTCACCATCTGACAACGGTTTTTCCAACCCCCGGATGCAGCGCACAAAGTGCCGCGCTTCAACATCAAGCGCCTCCGTAACACTGAGCTTAGGGGCAATCATATCCCCGGTGCGGCGGTATTGCAGCATTTTCTTAACGCTCTCCGCATCCTCCTTCGCAACCTCGTCCACGCCTTTATCATACAACCGAATTTTCTCGCTCGGCTCAAGATCATCGTACAAAACCATCTTCTGGCTTCCGCCTAAAAGCGTTCGGCGAATCTTTACGGGGGACAACCAGTTTACATGAACGTGCGCCATCAGGGTGCTTCTGAACCCCAATGTCAGGTATGCCATATCAATCGGTTGATCCTCAAAATGCTTCGCCCCAACGGCCATAACCCGCGTCGGTTTCTCCGGAAGCAAATAATCCATCATACTAAGATCGTGCACGGCTAAATCCCACAGTACGTTCACATCGGATTGAAAAAGCCCCAGGTTCACCCGCACAGAATCGTAGTAATAAAGATTCCCGATTTCCCCGGAATCCATGAGTTCTTTGATTTTTTGAATGGCACCGGTGTAAAGAAATGTGTGATCAACTAAAAGTGTCACGTTGTTTTGCTTGGCAAGCGAGACAAGCTCCTGAGCTTTTTGTGATGAATCACAAAGGGGCTTTTCAATGAAAACATGCTTTTTGTGCGACAACGCACGAACGGCTAAATCGTAATGACTCGCAACCGGCGTTGCAATTGCCACAGCATCAACTCCCATGTGGGCAATCAGCTCCATGGCGTTTGTTGTTACGCGAATGGCTGGGTGGCGTTTACGGGCAAGCTCCAACCGTTCTGGCCGTAAATCACAAACTACTGTGACTTCAACACCATCAATTGTTGAAAAATTCCGCACAAGGTTTGGGCCCCAATAGCCATAACCGATGATTCCGATTTTGATCATTGCCTACATCATTCCTTAGTTGAACGCTCACTTAAGTTGTAAGTTATAGGCAAAGAACTTAGGAGTTGCTCCAGTGCGGTGCAAGGAAAGGGTGGAGCTTGGGTGCATCATGACGATAATTTGTTGCCTGTTCAAGAATGGTTTCGGCAAAATCCAGCGAACCGCCCAGCACAGGTGTTATAAGCACACCCGCTTTATCCCGCAGTTCGGTCAACGTCATGTCATCCAAAAAGCGTTCATCGTACTTTCGCAGGCAATTTCCCGGCAGTAGATATTGATCATAACCGGGGTTCGCTTGTATGGCAGCAAGTAAATCCTGCCCCGTAAGTAAACCTGTAACGTGGATTGTTTCGCCAAAAACTGAGTTCACCACTTGTACGGGTGTTACACTAATGCCCGCAAATTCCTGACATGCCACACGGATACGCTCCAAAACCACATGGGAAAGCGTACTTGTCATGGCGGCAACGCGCCAAGGTTTTTGTGTGGGATTTTCAGAAAGAACTCTTCTTGCTTCGGCAAAATCGCTGTAAAAGTGGTAGACCATTCCCACGCCATTTTCTAGTTGGGGAACTTCAGGAAATTGCGAATACGCAGGGGCTTTCATTCCGCCGATTAAGTACCACTCATCAGCCAACATAACCAGGGGTTCGCCGTATTTTTCAATAACTTGCTTCAAGCGGGGCTTTAGGCGCTTCACAAACCGGCGGGCGTAGTCCGGCGTTACAGGCTCCATATCAGGCAATCCGTCCCGCCATTTTGTCATGCCAAGGGGAACAATTGCCACGGATTGCACGGTGGGCATCAATCCTAGCAGGGCATCTAATGTTTTATCCAGCTCTTCACCATCATTATGGCCGGGACAAAGTACAATTTGCGTGTGAACTTGAATGCGGTGCTTTTTGAAAAATGTGAGAACTTCCAATATTGCCGGAGCTTTCTTGACCCCGAGCAACCAACGGCGCAAATCTTCGTTCACCGCATGAACAGAAATGTAAAGGGGCGAAAGCCGCTGCCGTGCGATGCGGTCAAGGTCTTCCTGTTTCAGCGTAATGCCTGTAATGTAAGAGCCCTGCATAAAGGAAAGGCGGTAATCTTCGTCTTTAATGTACAGCGACTTTCGCATATTATCGGGCAATTGGTGCACAAAGCAGAACACGCAGTTGCAGCCGCAGTTTTGCGTGGTAAATTGCTTTAACTCCACGCCGAGCTGATCTTCCGGAAGTTCCTTTTCAACTTCGATTAACCGGGTTGTACCATCCGTACCGGTAACAGAAAGCTCTAAAAATTCTTCTGCAGAATAAAAAAAATAATCAACCGTATCGCGAATGGGTTCACCATTGATTGAGTGGATTTTATCCCCAAGCTGTAAGCCTGATTGCGCTCCAAGTCCTTCAGAATCAATCCATTCTACCTCCACACCAGTAGGAGCCGCTGCCACACTCAGCCCCGAGGAAACTGTATCGTTGCGATCGGCCCGCAGTACCCGGCGGCGAATCTCCGGAGTCATTGCCGGAAGGATTCGATAATCTGTTGCTTTCTTTGAGGGCTTGCTCATGTATTAGGGTTCTCACAGTGAGATAAATAACGGTAATACCGCGTTAAGGAATAAATGAATGAATTCGTGCCAAGATCAGCGTCAGCAACGTAGTAAGAACACTCTATGCCAACTGGCGGCGCTATTTGTCAGCCTGTTTCTACTAGCAGCCTGTTCAAAAGCGAAACAAATCAACGCTCCAGAGCAACCCGGTCAAGCTTCAACCGATACTTGGTGGTTGCAACAAATCGAAAAAGATTCTGCTCCCCTACGTTTTACTCAACAGCAGCTCGCACGAAAAGAAGCCCCGGATTATTCAGCATTCTCCACTTGGGAACTTGTTGCAATTCCAGAGCCTGCTCGCAATGCCCTTGAAGTGCGCGGGTACAAAACTGAAATGACAAGGCTTGAGAATAAGCTTGAAGTTCAAGCGGAATTCTTTAATGCAGATCGTGCCAGAAGAATGATGTTTGAAGTAAGAACACTGTTCTTTCGTGAAGATGATTCCTTGGTTGACTACACCGAATGGGTTCCTCAAACAGCAGCACCCCGGCAGTTTGCACGCTATTCTGTACTTTCAGCTTCGCCGTATGCCGCAAAAGAACTCATTCAAATTAAAAACTTCACCCTTATTGATGAAAGCAATAATTAATGCAGTATTTCGTGTTTGGTATCATCCTTATAGCACTAATCGGTGTGGGAATCTATAAGCGGGAATCGATAGTATTATTCCTTAAAATCTTTTTCCCGATCTTTTTTGCTAAACTGCCGATTGCCTTACTTACATTGTGGTTTGTTGCCTCCTTGGTATTCGCAATGTCAAAACTTTCAGGGGATGATAACCTTGCCTTAGAAGGCCGCAATGATGAGCAAGCCTTACAAATGTTGAGAAAACAATACGGATTAGATCAACCTCTTTACATTCAGTATTTTCAACAAGTGGGAAAGCTTTTAACGTTTGATTCACAACCCTCGCGGTTTGATCGCAATAAAACATTCCGCACAATCATGAAAGATCATTTTCCCATTTCTGCTTCCTTGGGCCTACGGGCAATTACCTTAGCATTAGTGTTTGGTATACCCATCGGAATTCTTGCCGCAATCTTCCATAATAAACCGATCGATCAAGGGGGAACCGTACTTGCCTTGGTTGGCGTTTCGGTCCCCAACTTCATCCTTGGTTCTCTGATTGTATTTTTACTAGTGAGAAAACTTGGCTGGTTTCAAGCAACAAATTGGACGGATGGTTGGAACCTTTGGATTCCCGCCGTTGCCCTTGGGGCGTTTCCTTTTGCCGCTATACTACGCCTTACCCGCACGGCAATGCTAGATTCCCTGCGGGAAGATTACATTCGTACGGCCCGGGCAAAGGGCCTTTCTGAAGCCGTTGTCATCCTTCGCCACGCCCTGCGGAATTCCCTTACATCAGTTGTAACTTACGTAGGGCCCGTTGTTGCTGGCATCCTCATCGGTTCCCTCGTTGTGGAAAGAATCTTCCTGATTCCGGGAATTGGCGATATGTTTGTGACCTCCGTCAGCAACCGCGATACACCGCTTGTCCTCGGAATTTCCGTCTTCTTTTGTGCCTCATTAATCTTTATGAACCTGATTGTGGATTCCCTTTACCCAATCCTAAACCCACGGTTGAGGAAGTAACGTATCTTCACGAATCACTTTGATACTGTAAGAAATGCAACTTGTAGCTTCATTATCTGTTATCACTGGTAGATTATTAGGGGAATTAATCACGTAAAGGCGTTATGAACGGCCAATAGCGCAAAGGAAGATAAGTTTCTAAGAGACTTCTCTGTTTACTAAAAAATCTTATGAAGTAATAGATAATCATCCTGATAATTTAAGCAATCTAGTCACTATCTTTTCCTATTCATTTAATCTTTAAACTCTTCGCGCACTTAGCGGTTCTTTGCTTTTTTACGTGGTATTAAAAACATTTCGACTCACAGCCGGATTTGCCTTAAATGGAAAAGACCCCGCATTAAATACGGGGTCTTTTTTGAACTGAATTAAGCCTTCAATAAACTATGTAAGTTGAAGCTGTTTGTCGGACTTTAGTAGCGGTATTGGTCAGCTTTGTATGGGCCTTCAACAGGAATGCCAATGTACTCTGATTGTTTTTTCGTAAGCGTTGTAAGTTTTGCACCCAATTTTTCAAGGTGAAGGCGAGCAACTTTTTCGTCCAACGCTTTGGGCAGCACGTACACTTCGTTTTTGTATTTGCCGTTGTTCCGGTTTTCCCACAGTTCAAGCTGGGCAATTGTTTGGTTTGCAAAGCTTGCGCTCATTACAAAGCTTGGGTGCCCGGTTGCGCAGCCTAGGTTTACAAGGCGGCCTTTGGCCAACAGAATGATTTTTTTGCCGTCTGGCCAAATGATGTGATCCACTTGTGGTTTGATTTCGTCCCACTCAAGGTCTTCAAGAGATGAAACTTGGATTTCGCTATCAAAGTGTCCAATGTTGCAAACAATTGCTTCGTTCTTCATTTGGTTCATGTGTTCACGAGTGATAACGTCAACGTTGCCGGTGGTTGTAACAAAAATGTCGCCGTACTTGCAGGCATCATTCATGTCCACAACTTCGTACCCTTCAACCGCGGCTTGCAGTGCGTTGATTGGGTCAATTTCCGTAACATACAAACGAGCGCCAAGGCCTTTGAAGCTTTGTACGGTGCCCTTGCCTACGTCGCCGTACCCAAGAACAACTACTTTTTTCCCTGCAATCATTACATCAGTAGCGCGTTTGATTGCATCAACACAGCTTTCACGGCAGCCGTAAAGGTTGTCGAACTTTGACTTTGTTACTGAGTCGTTTACGTTGATTGCTGGGAACTTGAGTTCACCTTTTTTAACCATTTCGTACAAACGGTGAACACCTGTTGTTGTTTCTTCGGAAACGCCTTTACACTTTTTCGCCATTTCGCGCCAAAGTGTTGGGTTTTCATCCAGTGTTTCGTTCAGAAGTGTATCAACCGTCAAAATTTCTTGGTGACTGTCATCAATTTTTGGTTTTACGCCTGTTTTCTCAAACTCAATTTCACGCTCGGCACCACGGTGAATCAACATCGTTGCGTCGCCGCCGTCGTCAACGATCAAGTCTGGGCCGCCATCAGCGTGGAGAAGAGCTTGTTTTGTGCACCACCAATAGTCTTTCAACGATTCGTTTTTCCATGCGAACACAGGAATACCTGCTTTAGCAATAGCAGCAGCAGCGTGGTCTTGTGTTGAGTAAATATTGCAGGAAGCCCAGCGAATATCTGCGCCAAGTTCCGCGAGTGTTTCAATCAGCACGGCTGTTTGAATCGTCATGTGGAGTGAACCAGAGATTTTTGCTCCGGCTAATGGTTTTTTGCCCTTGTATTCTTCACGAATGGCAATCATGCCGGGCATTTCTGTTTCAGCGATTAGGATTTCTTTACGGCCAAAGGCTGCTTCTTCAATGTTTGCGACTTTGTAGTCTGTAAAGGTTTGTTCTGCGAGGCTCATCTTGGGCTCCTGAAATAAATGGTGTTTGGGTCAAGGGTGTGCTCGTTTCGCGGTTAGGCGAAACGAATGGGTGAAAGAAACTATTTTTTGCGAGCAAGGGCAGCAAACGCATCGGGAATTTCCAACCGTTGGTTGTCCGTTGCCATCCAAGGTCTTCCAGGAAGGGCGGACCACCCTGCAAGCTCTAGGTTTAAAGTGTTCAACTGTTGTGTCATGGTTTGGCGGTCAAAGCCAAGCCAGCGGTGGGCAAGTATATCGCGCAACCAAGTGCGCTCGTGCCGTTCAAAATCAATGATCAACAAGTACCCGCCCGGTTTAATTGCCTTCACGGCTTCTGCAATCGCAGCATCGGGATCTTCAAGGTGGTGAAGAATCATCACCATCGTAACAAGATCAGCCTCTTCTGGGTGCAACGGGGGTTTGTGTGCGTCGCCGGTGCGGAACTCAACATTCGTCAATCCCAGTGCTTCAACCTTCAGCTTGGCCAAATCCATCATGGCTAAGTTTTGGTCTATTGCGATCACCTTTTTAGGCCGATCCCCAAGAAGCTCCAATAAGTACCCGGTACCCGTGCCGATGTCTGCAACGATTTGGTTCTCGGGGAAAAACAACTTCAGTAAGTGGCGGGGAATCATATCGCCGAAAAGCTGATCACGGATGGAATCCCAGTCCCCGGCAAGTTCATCAAACAAGTTCGGATTGCTGCTTTTTCGATGCAACAAAATGGTATGAAGCCGAGCAGAATCAGCGCTGTAATGATTGTCTTCCTGAAGCTGAGCCGAACAGCTTTCCCAAACGGAACGAACCGGATCGTGAAGACGCTCTTCTTCAAGGCGGTAATAACGCCAAGAGCCGTCG
Organism: Candidatus Sumerlaeota bacterium; assembly: GCA_036751885.1. Lineage (GTDB taxonomy): Bacteria > Sumerlaeota > Sumerlaeia > SLMS01 > JAHLLQ01 > JANRMB01. Next base: position 4,725 of record DAIOTT010000065.1, on the reverse strand, counting down.
CGCCGCTCTTGAATGAGTTCCTCTTCACGCAACAACTTTAGGTGATTAGAGATTCTGGATTGTGAAAGCTGTGTTGCGGCAGCAAGCTCCATTACCGAAAGCTCGTGGGTTGCCAACAAGCGAAGCAGGCGGAGCCGAGTTGGATCGCCAAGGAGTTTGAAAAGTCGGGTAAGTGCAGCAACAGCCATAAAGTCATTCATCAAGATATTATGGTGTCAACGTATCATGAACTCCTGATGTCAATGCAAGCTTTATTCATGGTTTTTCGCTGAAAAACGTGATTTGTCCAGTTTTCGAATCACTTTTGCCGGGTTTCCGCCAATAATACAGTACCCTTCTGGGAAGCTTTTGGTTACAATTGCACCTGCGGCGACAATTGTGTGGGGGCCAAGCTCCACACCGGGCAGGATGATGGCGTTCATCCCCAGCCAGCAATAGGCGCCCAAGCGAATGGGCCGAGCGGGAAGGTGCTGGGTGTTATCGTAATAATCATGGTTGGCGCTGATAAGGCCAACGCCGGGGCCTAGATTGCAGAAATCGCCAATAATGATGCCGTTTTGGGCATTCAGGTAGCAGTTGGGGGAATCACCGGGGCAAGTGCCTCGGCCCAGTTGAACGCGGCGGGGGAGGATGATGGTTGATTGCCAATGAACGGGCCAACCTACGTGGTTATTAATGCCGAGCAATTGACCTACTCGCCACTTTAGCCAAATTCTAAACGCACAGCGTTCAGGAACCCCTAAGGCTTTTTCGGCAAACGTACCGAACAGAGTTTTGGACGAGGAATTCATTTACGTTTCTTTTTCTTGCGGGAATTTTTTATGCGGGCGGCAACAACTTGCCGGATTGTTTTTGTTGGCATTTCCTGTTCACCATCGTCGTAAAGTTCAAAGTAGGCCGGAAGTGGAAATTGACGAATGAAGGATTGAAAATCCACGCCGCCGGTAAACGGGCCCAACTGAACATTGATTTGGCAAGTGCTCATTTGATCCGCAACGCGAATTCCCCGCACGCCTAATTCAACAAGGTTGCGCCCAATCAGCTCGCCGTACGTTGCAGCATCTTGCATCAATACCCCAATAGGGAGTTCCATTTGCGAAGAATCAGGTGCAGGGCGTATTTTGCCAAACAAAAATAACTCCTCAGGCTTGGCGAGTTTTTGAATTTGCCCTTCAAATTCTTTCCTGCAAGCTGCTAACCCTTCAGGGGTAGCAGCCCTTATAATGAGCTTTCTCGCAAGCCAATCAAACTCAAATGAAGGGTGGTATTGTTGCTGGTTTGGGTGGGCACAAATAATCTCTAAGGCTCGCAGAACTTCAGCGGGGCCAAACCGAGCAACGATTCTAAATTGGTGGGATCTTGCCATAAGTGGTTGAAATCAACGTGGTGTGAAATGGTCTTTTTGGGTTGATGAGTCTACCGGTCTTTCGTCCGCAAACTTCCAGAAGGCTCCAGGGGATGATCTTCATCAAACTTGCCCCAATTGATTCGATATAAAGAGTAATATTGATTTTCTGATTCCGCAACGCCATAAGGGCCCAAAAAGGCAGAATCAATAAACTCCACGTAAGGGTGAATCAGCCATAAATCCTGTTGAATGATAGTAAGTTTATCCGTGTGGGCTAAATTATTTGGCGCAGGAGCACTTTCCATTAACCACTCCACACGATTATCCCGCAGGTAGAAGTTCACATCGTGGAGGAAACGGCGCACGGGAATTGCACTTGTTGTTACTAAACCGTGCAAATCCACAACCTCATACTTTCCGATATTTTGGTACCCTAAAATACCCACATCGCCGGCGGCAATTTTGTCTCCGTCCTTCGATAATCTCTCAAACGTGTCAACTAATCGCGAGTAGTTTTCAAGGGCTTCTCGGTAGTTTTTTGTTTGCGGCAAAATTGTTGTAGCGAGCAATACGGCACTTGATGTAATTCCAACTAAGGCAAATGGAATGAGTTGCTTAGAGGATTCAAAACTGAATTTTCCTATTGCAGGTTTGCTGAATTGCATGAGGTTTCCGATGAACAAAACCAAGAACGGTGAACCCATGAGCATGTAGCGAGAAGAAATGGGCGAATGAGTGAACAAATACCCCGCTGCAAGCCCGCAGGGCCAAGCCCAGAGCAACAGCGTTGAGCGGAAAAATTCAGTCCACTCATTCACCGCTCTGGGATTTCGGAAAGCGGTAATTCCGCAAATGCCTAGCAGTAAAAGCTCTGCTGAATGACCCGAGACCAAAATCAATACCAATCGCTTTATCCACATCAATTCTGGGATTAAATAGTACCCCGTGGATTTTGCCAAAACGGTGTTAGGCTTGATGTTTCCAAATACGGAATCAGCATAAACGGCCCAAGGAGCAGCAATCAGCAATATTGCACCGAAAAAGGCAAGCAGAAGCAGAACCCTTTGCTTTAGGTTTAAGTTTTTATCAGCAATTAAGTGAATACTAAGGACCAGCGTAAATAGAATAAACTCAGGCCGAGTCAAAAGCAGCAACCCGCACAGTAAACCCAATGCAATACCAAGCGGAATTCCCTTCAGGTAATCAGCCAACAACAACATTGAAAGGGAAAGAGTTAGAACCAAGCCCACCTCCATGCCAGAATATGCCCACCGTAAATACCAAGGGTTGCAGGCAAATAACACGGAAAGAACAATCCCGATGGTGAAGCTGAAACGACGATTACAATATTGGGTAAACAGAAGAAGGCTTGTTGCTGCAAACATGAGTGACAATGTTTTGATGATTGAGTAAGCCGAAAGCCCGGATAAAGCCTTTAGCACCAACGCATTAATCATTACCCATAGCGGGCTAGTGGTTCCGTAAACCGGAGTTCCTCTGTTGAAAGCAAACTCGCCAGTTGCTGCTAAATTCTTCACAAACGTTAAATGAATATACGCATCATCCACCACATAATCCCGAAAAAACCAAGAACCGCCAAAAAAGATGATGAGTGGAAGAACGTACAGGATGATTTTTTGATGAGGCGTAGGAACATTCATCAGATGAGTACCAAAATAAAACCCCACCCGATTGGTGTGGGGTGGGGAATTTGTTTTTGAATAGCCTTGCAATAGTACTGGTTTGGTTTACTTGACCACTTTGGGGATGGAGAAGAGGGGAAGGTAGAGTGCAACCACAATAGTACCAACGATTACCCCAAGGAACACGATCAAAATCGGCTCCAGAATGGAGGTCAATGCATCCACAGTGTTATCTACTTCCTGCTCGTAAGCCTCAGCCACTTTATTCAGCATTTGGTCAATCGCACCGGTTTCTTCACCAACGGCAACCATGTGAACCACAAGCGGCGGAAAAACGTAGCATTCGCTCAAGGGTTCGTGAATCGAATCGCCCTCTTTAACTGAGTTGTAAACCTTATCCATTGCCAAGGCAATCACCTCATTCCCTGATGTATCGCGAACAATATCAAGGGACTGAAGAATTGGAACGCCTGATGTTACAAGCGTGGCAAGCGTACCCGCAAAACGGGCAATCGCGACCTTCTTGATCAGATCACCCAGCACGGGGATTTTCATTTTAGTACGGTCAAAGAAGAGTTTACCCTTTTGGGTGCTGTTAATTTGGCGGTAGCAGAGTACAATGATAATCACCGCAACGATAATTTTCCAAGTTTCATTCAGCAAAACGTGGGAGGCGTTCACTAACTGCTGGGTCAACCAAGGAAGTTCGGCGCCGAGTTGCTCGAAAATATCCACAAACTTCGGCATAATTTTCCACAAAATGAAGACCACGATAATAATCGCCAAGCTCATTACAACAACCGGGTACATCATCGCGGACTTTACTTTGCCAATCAATGCTTGGCGTTTTTCCAAGAAATGGGCGATTTTATTGAGAACGGCTTCCAAAACACCGCCAATCTCCCCGGCGCGAACCATGTTTACGTAAAGATTATCAAAAACTTTAGGGTGCTTGCTCATCGCTTCTGAAAGCGAAGAACCACCCTCAATTGATTTTGCAATTTGGGAAATTTTTTCTTTGAAAATAACTGATTCAACTTGTTCCGTTAAGATGTACAACGCCCGCAGAATCGGTAAACCCGCATCAATCAGCGTTGCCAATTGACGGGTAAATACCATCACGTGCTTGAACTTAACGCGGTGCATGACGTTACGAATACCGGGGAGCGCGAAAATATCAACATCGCCGGCGGTGGATTTTTGTTGAACAACCTTAAGCGGGTAATACCCCATACCACGAAGCTTATCAATAATGACGTCTTCGTTAGCAGCTTCAATTGTTCCTTTTACTTGTTTGCCGCCCCGTTCAAGGGCTTCATAATAGAACTCAGGCATGGTAGAACTCCGAACGTTTGCAGAGCATAATAGTCTTTAGTATCGGGTAAAATGCGATTCTGTCAACGCCGATCCCAGAATCATTTGCGTTGATTTGTCCTGTTACCGCACAACTTGCGCAATCTGTTGCCAAATAATCCACAAAAATTCCAATTACTCGAGAAATATCAGGGATTATCTGCACTCCACCTTTATGTTCACTCCACAATAATAGGAGCTGGACCCCAGTCTGGTTGTTTGTTTCTGCCAGAAGTGGTAATTTGATTTTGGGCTGAACCATCGTCCAGCATGATGTACACTTGCCAAGCGCCCGTTCGGTTGCTGGAGAATGCAATATGCCGACTGTTCGGTGCCCACGCAGGGCTTTCATTATCCCCTTGGTTCATGGTCAACCGGCGG
>DAIOTT010000064.1:15144-17838 GCA_036751885.1 Candidatus Sumerlaeota bacterium | reverse complement strand
AGCGCTTGATACATTCGGCCGCGATTTGACTCAATTAGCCCTTGAAGGCAAACTTGATCCCGTGATCGGCCGCGAGGATGAAGTTGAGCGCATTCTTCAAATCCTTTGCCGCAGAACCAAAAACAACCCAATCCTTTTGGGTGAACCTGGTGTTGGAAAAACGGCGATTGTTGAAGGCCTAGCCCAGCGCATTACCAACGGCGATATTCCGGACATTTTAGCAAACAAGCGCCTGATGTCCTTGGATTTGGCAGCAATTGTAGCGGGTACAAAGTACCGGGGCCAATTTGAAGAACGCCTGAAAGCAATCATGCAGGAAATTCAGCGTAGTCAAGATGTGTTAATCTTTATAGATGAGCTTCACACCCTTGTTGGGGCCGGCGCCGCTGAAGGCGCAATTGACGCCAGCAACATGCTGAAGCCCGCTCTAAGCCGGGGTGAAATACAATGTATTGGCGCCACAACGCTTGAGGAATACCGCAAGTACATTGAAAAAGACGGCGCTTTAGAGCGTCGATTCCAAAGCATTGTCATCAACCCACCTTCACAAGATCAGGCAATTCAAATTCTAAAAGGTCTGCGCCCGCGCTACGAATCACACCACGATGTGGTGATCAGCGATATTGCCATAGAACACGCTGTAAAGCTTTCCGAACGCTACGTAACGGATCGTCATTTGCCGGACAAAGCGATTGACGTTATCGACGAAGCAGGTTCTCGCGCTCGGCTTCAGGCAAACGTAAAGCCTGCCGACATCAAAGAAATGGATAAAGAGATTATTCGCCTGGAGGAAGAACTTCGGGAATTTAAGAATAGTCAAGACTTTGAAAAGTGCGCCGAAATCAAATCCACTCGCGATGAGTTGATTGAAAAGCGCGAAACCCGAACGGCGGAATGGAATGAAGAGAAAGCCAACCGCAAAACTAACCGCGTGATTGATGAAGAAGATATTGCCTACATTATCTCAAAACTCACCGGCGTTCCCCTTGTTCGCCTTGAAGAAGCTGAGACACAAAAACTTCTTCGTATGGAAGAAGAACTGGGCAAACGTGTTGTTTCCCAAAAAGAGGCAATCGATACCATCTGCCGTGCAATTCGCCGTTCTCGCTCCGGGCTTAAAGACCCCGCACGGCCCACGGGTTCGTTCGTCTTCCTAGGGCCAACTGGTGTTGGTAAAACCGAGCTTGCTAAAACGCTCGCTGAGTTTTTGTTCGGAACATCCGATGCAATGATCCGGATCGACATGAGTGAGTACATGGAAAAATACAGCGTTTCTCGCCTGATTGGTGCGCCTCCGGGGTACATCGGGTACGAAGAAGGCGGACAATTGACCGAAAAAGTTCGTCAACGCCCGTACTCCGTTGTGCTTCTTGATGAGATTGAAAAAGCTCACCCAGATGTTTTCTCCTTGTTGTTGCAAGTATTAGACGACGGCCGTTTGACCGATAGTTACGGCCATTTGGTTGACTTCAGAAACACCATCATCATCTTAACTTCTAACGTGGGAACACGCTCAATCAAGAAGGGCGGGCTTGGCTTCCAAAGCACCACGGAGGTAGTAGATTACGATTCCATGAAGTCCAAAGTAATGGTAGAAGTGAAAAAAGTCTTCAACCCAGAATTCCTAAACCGTTTGGACGAGGTTGTTGTTTTCCATTCACTTACTCACGATGACATCAACCATATTGTGGACATATTAATGGCCCAGCTGAACAAACGGCTTTTCGATCACAAAATCACGCTGACGCTCGATGAAGCGGTTCGTAAGTACTTAGTTGATAAAGGGTACGACCCCGAATACGGTGCACGGCCGTTGCGTAGAGTGTTGCAAAATAACTTGGAAGACCCTCTTTCAACATTGTTGATTTCCAATGAAATCGGCGAAGGTTCCGAGGTTTTTGCTAAGATGGATGAAGAAGGGAAAAAAATCCTGTTCACCTTTAACAATCCAGAACCCGCTGAAGAAGAGCCCATTGAAACCGTGATGAGCGGCGGAAACAGTACTCCCGACGCGTAAGTTCAGTTCAACAAGAATCAATATTTTAGGCCGAGTTCATAAACTCGGCCTTTTATTTTCCCACGCGCCCAAGGTGCGTTATAAATCAGGAACATGATTCGATTTGCTTAAGCATAAATCCAATTAGCCGAGTCAAATCGTCACAATTCAAAAGAAGGCAATTTCATCGTGATGCAAAATAATCTAAAGAATTTTACCTTGATTGGTGGTCTGGCACTTTTTTGCGGCTTACTCCACGGGTTTATTGGCGGACTTCAAATGCCGGAGGACGCAAAAACATCCGTTCCCAGTTCCATTTTGGACAACTTGAAACAACGGAAAAATGTTCAAAATGAACAGCAAGCAATTGAGCAAGCGCCGATCATTTCTGAGCCGCATATGGTTGCAAATGCTTCAGCAAACGCCAGCAAGCAAGCTTCATCTGATGCAACCGGTGATCAAGAACAGAAGAACGCAAACGCGGATTCTGAAAGTGATTCTGATTTTACCGTGGAACTGCTCTACGATTTTTGGTCCACCGAAAGTGCAATATTCTTGGATGCTCGCACGAAAGAAGAGTTTTCCGAAGGGCATATACCCCGCTCATTTCACCTTCCGCTTGAAGCGTTTGGCTCCGCTACACCGGATATTTTACAGGTATTCCCCGCAGATCAAACATTCATTGTTTATTGCGGCGG
>DAIOTT010000064.1:0-15134 GCA_036751885.1 Candidatus Sumerlaeota bacterium | reverse complement strand
ACTCGCGGCGCTCCTGAAAAGGTCGAGTTTCTGCGCGGCATGCCCATCGTGATCTATTGCGGCGGCGGTGATTGCCACGCTTCCCACGCCGTTGGTGCGTTAATGATTGATCTTGGCTTTACAAATACCCTTGTGTACGAAGGTGGTTATTCTGCTTGGCCAGAAGCAGGGCACCCTGTGGAAACAGGGTATTTTCAATGAATCAGCTTCTTATTAAAAATGCGCTCCTCATGACTGCACGCCTTATTGCTGGCGGAGCACTGATATTAGCCGCATTCGGTAAACTGAAAAATCCCGACGCCTTAATGCTTTCAATCAAAAGCTTTGAGCTTGCTCCGTTAGCAATAATTCCCCTTTCAGCTTACCTGCTTCCTTGGCTGGAATTAATTGTGGGGGTTTGCCTAATTTACGGCGTTGCAACCCGCGCTTCAGGTGCTTGGGCAATGGTGTTGTACTCGATCTTTACTTTGGCGTTGATTTCCGTTTTAGTACGCGGAATGGAGGTTGACTGCGGTTGCTTTGGCGCCTTGACCGGTGAAAGCTCCGTTAGCTGGCGAAGCATTGTACGAAACGGAGTTTTTTTATCTGCATCGGCAATTACTGTGTTTTTTGGTGGCGGCACAACGGCACTTGACCAACTCTTTGCGCAAGAGAATGTAAACCCCAACTCGGGGCAATCCGGCGCGTAAATTTTTGCCCAAACTATTACCTATTCCCCGCTTATTTATGCGAAGGTAATGTTGAATTCTCCTAAGATTTGAACACGATAAGAGCGTACCCCTTTGGCACCTATTGCATCCCGTTCCATTTGGCTGGACCGATTCCCAGACCTCGTTAGCCGCTGGTTTCACCGTCAACCTGAAGCCCTGAAAACAGAGCTCATTTCCCCGCGAAACGTTCAAGAACGAGTGGAACGCCGCGTTCACCGAATGCTTGAGATTGGGAAACTTACTCCGCGCTACATTCCGCAAAGCGTACGCGAGTGGGAAACAAAATGGCAAATTAGAGTCTATTGGAAGGAAATTGTTGCGAAGCTGAATGAGGTGAATTGCGACGTGATTCGCCACGACACGCAGAGCACTGATCACGATGTAAGCATGAGCGCGCTTCACGAATCTGAGCGGGATTCGCTTGTACTTGTGGAGGAAGCATTAGAAACGATTACGGAATTTTGCCGCTCGGAGGGGCTTGATATTCCCTTAACGACGAATGATGTGGCATTGATTGCCTGCGCTCGGGAGTATTACACACGCTTGGCACAACGGGCGGGTAATGCACCAAGACCTTGGGTAGATGAAATTGCTGCGCCAACGTTTGCCCAATACGCTTTTGGCTTTCCGTTCAACCCCTTGGTTATTGAGTTGTTAGAGGCGGAAAAACAGAAAGCGCAGCAGTAATTCTTGCGTGGAACCGAAAGGGTTTTCCAACTCCTGAGAGGAAAGGAATTTTGGGACCCGCTTCGAATCACAACGCCTTTTCAAAAAGTCGGTACCGGCGCGATTCAATGGAATTTATTCCCTTTAGGGAGTTGTTCATGTTATGATTCCGTTCCAAAATCCAAGAAAGTTCCCCGCCCATATACCCTTTTCGCATTAGAATTTCCCGGGTTTTGGTGTACATCATCATTTCCAACCCTCGATTCCGAAACTCCGGTAATGCGCCCATCATCAAAAGCCGGAATTTGCGAATCATAGGGCGAATCAACATGAATGAGACAAGCAAACGCCAAGAAAATTGGTTCCCTTTGCAGTACCGAAGCAGTTCATTGTAATCTGGAATGCCAAAACTAAAGGCGGCAATTTCGCCGTTTACCTCAACAAAAAGAACCAAATCAGGATCCACCAACATTTTCAATTCTTTTGCAGCGAAGTGAATTTCATCGGTGGTAAGCGGTATAAAACCCCAGTTCTTTTCCCAAGCTTTATTGTATATATCAATCACACGCTGCAATTCAGCGTCCCAATCTTTCATGTTGATTGTGCGAATCACAACAGTTTTGCCGGCACGCTCTAAACGCTTCAAGGATGCTTCCGTAAGATCAATCAACCGCTGGGGGTAGGATTGAACATCCATATGCCAGCAGATTAAATCTTCGGCTTTTTGCAGACCCAAATGCTGGTAGCAATCGATGTAATAGCGGGGATTGTAGGGGGTCATAATGGCAGGATCAGTGGCGAAACCGCTCACAAGCAGGCCGCATTCTTCGTTTGTGCTGAAGCTACAAGGCCCACGCATTGCTGAAAGTCCGCGCTGTGAAAGCCATTTAGCCGCTCGGTTCAGAAGAGCCTTGAAAACGTCGGGATCATTGATTGCGTCGAAAAAGCCAAAGAAGCCAATGTTTTCCTCGTGGAAAGTGTTGTGGGCGTAATTTTCAATCGCCGCAATACGGCCCACTGTTTCGCCGTTTCTGCGTGCCAGAAAGTATACGACGCTTGCGTGTTGGTGGAAGGGGTGCTTCAGGGGGTTTAGGAGGGTTGCAAAGTGGGCTTTTGGGGCTGAAATATAATAGGGGTTTGGCGCATGAAGCCTAAAGGGAAAGTCAATAAACTCCCGAATAGCTTGTTTGCTTTTCGCTTGTACAATCCGCAAATTGTTCAAGGGTGAACTCATGGCGCCGTTTCTTCAGGGGTAGATTCCACCTCTGCATTTGATGAATCTAATTGATTAGTCTGGTTGACTTGCGTTTGAGCTTGAATTTGTTGTTGGCGCATACCGAATGCTTGGTTTGCTTGGGTAATTTGCTCTTCTGCCGTGAAGGCAATATTTGAGTTTGCGTTGTCGCTGATGATTTTTTCAAACACATCAATCCCCCGCTGAAAGAGCACTTTATCTGCTTCATTCATGCTTTGGCGAATAAAGATGTTGGCAATATCAAACTGTGTTCTAAGGGCCTCAACACTCATGGGTTTGCTTCCCATGGCAGCAATCATGTATTCTTCAGTCTTATCTAGTTCGCCGAGTGCTAAGTAGTTTTGAGCAAGAATCTTATATTGATTGAACTTTTTGTCTGCACTTTCTTCAGATTCAATTTCTTGTACAAATTCAGCTTCCAACTTTTTAGCCGTAGCTAATGCTTCTTCTTGTTTACCTGCGTTGAAGTCATTCACCGCTTGGGCAAAAAACAACTGAATACGAATTGGGTCGTTGGGGAAAAGCTTCAGGTAATCATCGTAAACTTGATTGCTTGCTTCATAATCGCCGATCATTCGGTAGTAATTTGCAAGTGTTTCGCGCGCAGCACCCCGTTCACCAGAATCAGATGCTGTTTCAATCATGGTGTTGAGAATGTTAATTCCCTCTGTTGTTTTTGCATCATTATCGGAAATCGCAAACATCAAGTTAACGCGGCGAATGTTCAGCTCTAAAGCGGTTGAGGTGGTAAGATCATCTTGGGCTAAAACGCCGTCGATTACATCAATAGCAGATTCAAAATCGCGCAATTGAGCGTTGATTTGTACAATACCTTCAAATGCTAGTTGGCCGGCTTCATCGTTGAATGAGCGTTCTTCATAGAGATTTTCAAGGGTTTCCAACGCTTTAGGTGCATTGCCTTGGCTGGCATAAACTCGGGCTAAAATCAATCGCGCTTCAATCGCAGCAGGATCCTCGGGATTGTTTTTTGTGATTTCAATCAACGTAGTAAGAGCGCGGGATGTTTCATTATTTTGAAGGTGAACCATTACTTGATCCAGTTTTTCACTGGGGGTTTTTTCAGAGCAGCCTGTCAGAAAGGCTGCAAGAATGAATGTTGAAATCAAGTAAAAGCGCGTTTGTATCATTTGATGTAAATAACCATTTAATGGGATGTTATAGTGCATTTATAAAGATCGAGAACGTTGCCTAAGGGTTGGAGCGAATGGCAAGCCAAAACGGGGTGGTTTTCCAGAAACAAAAGCGGCTCTTTTCATGCAAAAGCCTGAAAAGAGCCGGCAAATTTCTCTACTGCTTTAGTTGGAAAAACCTTGGCCTGTAGGATTAGGGTACTGGGCTGTACGTTGCATTTACCCCAGCAGATGATGCACCACGGAAGATGGAGCCAACAACATCAAGCGTGGAGCGAACCGGGTGGTTGAAGGCAAACACTTGGTCGTTGTCTTCAAGAATAAAGTCCGGCTCTTTTCGCTCGCGAATTTTCCGAGCATCCATATAGAAACTGGTGGTGCTGCCATCGGCATTGTTACGCACAACCTCTACGCGAGAAGCTGCCTTGAAGCGCAACCCGCCGCACTCGGTCATGACCTGCACCAACGTCCGTAAACCGGGGCCTAGGAACACGACTCTAGGGTTTTTGAATGGGCCGTGAACGGAAACCGTCCCTGCGGGGGGAATGAACAATACATCGTTTGGTTGAAGGGGAATATTGTAGCTTAGGTCCCCACCAAAAATGAATTCCTCAAGGGGGATTGTAAGTTCTTCCCGAGTAGTAATGAATCCGTCTTCATCTTGAAACAATAATAATAATTCTTCCGGCGGAAGATTGTACCGTTGTTCTTGCCCAACTTTTTCGCGGTACAATTTCAATACACGAGCCGGCGGCAACGTGCGCCCAACTCCACCAAATGTTAAACCACCGGCCTTGAAAATACCGTCCAATATTGTATCGCCAACATCAAGCTTGTACCGCCCCGGCAAGTTTACACTTCCGATGATTGAAACTTGATTGTAGAAGTATTTATCAACGGTAAGGATCACAATCGGATCTCGAACAATTGAGCGATAAGCGTCTTGAATTTCTTTTTGCATTTGTTCTGGCGTTTTGCCGTGGGCGCGGATTGAACCGACATAGGGAAGAACAATCCCGGGATTTTCCGTAATCTCAAGGGCGAAGGGTTTGCCTTCTTTATCCACACCGAGAATATCAGGTCGACCCACCAACGTAAGGCTAATAACATCACCGGGGCCAAGGCGGTAATCCAAGCGCTCTGGCAGCTTGAGTTCGCCAGAATTAATGCGCTGAATATCCTGCTCCCAATTGAGGCGGTCTACATCCACGGGCGCACCAACAAGGGAACTATCAGGCCCCCGGGTTCCGCACCCTGCTACTAGAACTAGAAAAAGTAAGCAGGCAATTGATACAATTGAATTACTAAACGTTCGTTGATTTGGAAGCATCGTATTAATCTTCATCCTCAGAAATGGGGTCGTACCGGTATGCGTATTGGTATTTTGGTCCGTAACCGTAATTGCCGTAATAACCATAAAGGTTTTTGGAGGATGCGCCGGTATTATTATACACAACACCCAATACCGGCGCATTAATTGAGCGGAGTTTTTCGGTTGTGGCTTTCAGCACTTCAAGGGGTGTTTGGCCTTGGCGAACGACAAGCAAAAGCCCATCAACTTTATTAGAAAGCACGATTGTATCTGCCATTCCGTGGGTAGGAGCGGAATCGACAATAATGACATCGTATTGTTTTCTCAGGGAATTTAACAATTCATCCATTACTTTACTCTCAAGCAGAGTAACAGGGTTCGGCGTAATCGTACCGGCAGGCAAAAGCTCTAAGTTTGGGTAATCTGTTGGAATCACACAGTTTTCAAATGTACGTTGGCCCACTAAAATATCGGCCAAACCGGGTGTTCGTGAAATGTTGAAAATTCGCTGAAGAGAAGGGCGCTTTAAATCCGCATCAATCAGTAATACGCGGGAATTACTTTCCGAGAAAAAGATGCTGAGGTTGGAACTCACCGTGGATTTCCCCTCCCCTGGCAAGCAGGACGTTACATGGATCACTTGCGGAGCCTTTTTAGCGCGGGAGTAAATCAACGACGTGCGCAAATACCGAAAACATTCCGCAGCGTTCCCTTTAGATTTAATATCAATCAGCGGGACAATTTTTTTGCCGCGTATATTCCCCAAAAACGATGGTTTCAGGTAAGGAACAAAGCCCATGTTCGCAAGGTTGAGTAGATTTTCAACTTCCGACGGATTACGAACGGAGCGGTCCAGCACGTGAATGCCCAGAACAAACGCAACACCGAAAATCATTCCCAGAAACGTAAAGGCGGCAATGTTGCGAAACACATTCGGCTTTGTTGGAAGCATTGGTATTGTTGCTGGTTCTACAACCTTCACAGATTTTGAATCTGAAGGATTATTCACTTCCATCCCACTTAGATTTGTGATCAATGCATCGGCAAGTTCACGGGTGGAATCAATTTGCCGTTCCAAGTTTCTGTACTGAATCAGGTTTTTATCAATCTCATCAATCTTAGCTTGTTCTTCCAAATAAAGGCTTTCTCTGCTGGTAATCTTATCCCGCAGAACGGCGATTTGCTGGTCGAGAGTCTTGAAGTACTGATCTTCCATCGTCTGCAATTGGCGATCAACTTCATCAATTTCCAGCTGCGTTTGCTTCAGGGGATCAAAACCATCAAAACTGCCGGCGCTTAGCTTGCTGCGTTCAAGAAGTAAATCCCCTTTGCGCTGCGTAAGTGATTGGTAAATTGGGTTTGCTTTGAACAAATCAACGCTGACTGTTTCGGTGGAGAAATTATCTTTTTGAGCGGTCATATCTGCCAGCTCTTTTCTCAACGTGGTCATTTCTTGGGAAAGTTGACCTAAGTTAGCAACAGCATTATCGCGAGATTCCTCCGTAACACGGGTGGTGGGATCTTCTCTTAGGGAAAGGCGTTGTGCTTCTAGTCCTTGAAGCTTTGCCTCAATATCACGGATTTGCCCTTGAATGTAGCTTTGCAGTTCCACAAAGTTCTGTTGCTGATCTTGCTCCACGCTTTTGATAAATGCATCAGCAAAAGCTTTCGTAATTCTTGTGGCTTCTTTATCGTTGTTTGCCTTGGATTGGATCATAATATTTTTTGTGTCGGTAATATTATAAACTGTAATACGATTGAGCAAACTATAGATTCGGGCTTGATAATCAGATTCTTCGGTGGGCTCGGGGTTTTCGTAGGAAACAAGCAACTGCCGAACGCGGTTTCGCGCCTCGTTGATGTAATACAGCGTAAGCGCCAACGGCGATCTTGGCTGTTCCAACTCCACAACCGCTCCCCTATTAGGGTTTTCAGCATCCAAAACCTTGAGAACTTCCGAAGCAATCGCAGGGCTTTTAATCAGTTGCAAGGCGGTATTAATCTCAAAGGGCTGGTAGAAAACAGTTGATTGGCTCCCTACATCTACCACCCGTGTTTTTGTGGGTTCGTACTCTAGTTTTGTGTAGGAAGTATACTCTGGTTGAGTTCTATACACCTGAAGGCAACCCAGCGCCACAAAGAACACAACGCTGGCAATCACAAGGGGGAACCGGCCCATGATAATTGCAATCAAATGGCGAACATCAATCAAGGGTTCTTCATCTGCTTTTTTCGAGAATTTATCGTCTGAATCTAACAGAATGGGGAGCTTGCTGAAATCATAGGAGTTCAGCATGTTTGTATTCTGAGGCTCAGGGGAAGACTCTCTCACCGGCGATTGAGATTTATTCTGTTGAGTAGGTTCTTCAGTCACATGTTTCTCCGAATGTGTGCTTTAGCGCATGTTCATAAATAAATCAGCGCACCTTATTCTAGGCAACGATGAAAGCAGGGCGAAAATTGCAATCAATTGAAAGCTCACTAAAGGCACTCGCAGGTGGAAATCCGTTAAAGCGTGGAGCCAAGTAACGATAAAGGCAACTAATATAGCACGCCAAATGCGCCGCTCTCTCCATCTTCCGTGGCTGCTCCAGTCTTTCTTAAACGCCTGATAAAGTATTCCTGCAAAAAGTACCCAAAGCAAGAGCAGAAAAACTCCCCCCACAATTCCCAGATCACAAATCCATTGAAGAAGATCATTATGGGTGAAAACCGGTTCCGATGGGAGGGCGAAATCCGTGATGTAGCGGTTGATTGCGTAACGAGAACCACCTATGCCCATGCCGAAAAAGTTTGTCTCTTGAAGCCCTTGAAACGATGCTTTCCAGTAGGAGAAACGCGACAACACATCTTCGCTTTGATTGATTGCTCGGCCTCTTCCGCTGTCTACAAACAATTGGATTGCGATGATCATAAGCCCACTAACAGCACCCAAGAGGAGGAATTTGTTGAGCAGGCCCGCTCGGCGAGATGAATCTTCAGGCTCCACAACTTTGAAGTGCGCTTTACCCAAAATCTCCCAAACGCCCCAAGCCGTTAGTGCAATCCACCCCATTAGCAAGCTTGTTCGCGAAAAGGTTGTAAGCCAAGAAATACCCAGCAGGAAGAGAAGTACGTAACAAATACCGGTAAAATCCCGTTCTACCGGAAGCAATATACGCTCTTGCGAACGCCTTCCGCTCTCCTTTAACCAAGCAATCAACAGCGGAATCCCCATGAACAGGCTTGCCGCATGGTGGTTAGGATTAACTAAAACGCCGATGGTTCGGCTGCCGCCAAAGTTTTGAGTGAACAAACCCAACACCCCTTGAACAAGGGCAACAGCAAGTACGCCCCAAAAAAGCTGGAATCTTCCGTACTCGTTGCGCGCCAACGCGGTACACCCAACAAGAAAAAAGAAGGAGGCAATCAACTGTGAAAAACCAAGGGCAGCAGCTTCTTGATCCCAAGCAAGTGCTGCCGGAACTACATCGTTCAACGTGGGCTGAACCCCTTTCAACACCCAATTATTCCCTAAATACGAAGGGGGAAGAAGGTAAACGTAAGACCACAATACAACAAAAAAACTTACCACGAGAATGCCGTATTGAAGGCGATTTTTACTCCAGCTTGGCAGCTTGTGTAAGAGTTGCACGCAACCCCATGCACCAAATACAGCGGTTAGTACCCAAGTAAACTGCCGCCCTTCAGGGCTTGCTAAACCTGAGGAGAAAACCATGATTCCCAGGATGAGAAAAAACAGCACTCCCCCTACATTTACCCAAAAGCGATTTTCCAAAAACTTCTCAAAAAAAGAATTCATGTTCTAGAATTCCGTTTCGTTGCTTAAGGAATCAGCAGGCAAGGTAATACCATCTACATAAACGAATGATGAGTTTTTGAGGGGAGAACCCTTTGCCTTGAATACAAGGACAAGGGTGATGATTTGATCAAACGGGGACGGCTGTAAACGAACCTCGTAAACCTGCCATTCTTTTGCTTCACCTTTGATGCTCGTCATGTTAGTTATGGTTTGATTCGTAGAGAAATCCAGCGCTTTAAACTGTACTGAAACCAACTCGGGATCTTGAATCAAGATTCTGATGTTCAATTGTGTTTCTACTTGGCTGGACTTGCGAATAAACCGGTAGGCATTCCACTGATGTTGAACCGCATCGGTTGATTTCAACGTTGAAATCACCTCAAATTGGTGAACTCCAAATGCACCGCCATAAGTGGAAAGGTGGGTATGGCCTGCGGTTAGTTGCTGAGGAACTTGAAGCCAACCAAAAGTCCGCCTTGGATAAGGCACATCCTCTGTGGCTTCAGGATCTACCAGAATCAGTTCTTGTATGGTAATATTTCCAACGCTGTTCTCATTCAAAAGTTTGCAAGAAACATCAAACAATTGCTGGCGAACAGCCTCTGCAGCAAGCAAATCAAGAAGCTCAATGTCGGCAATTTCTACCTTCATCAACGCTTCAAAAAAAAGCGTTCGTTCCTGAATATTTGCCAACCGAAAGGCTTTGGCAATTTCCACATAGTCGCTGCTCGGCGTAGTTTCAAGGTTCAAGTATTGGTTGAGTTCGGCGTAGGGTACTCCCCCTGCAAACAAGGCTGTAAGAACTCGTGCGGTAAATTGAGGAGCTTGCTTGAGGATTGTGAAACCGGTATTTTTCGCCGTTTCCGATTCGCCTAGGTAGAACAAAATTGGAATGGAGCGAATTCGTTGTTCTGAAAATCCAGGATCAAAGGTTTCACTCAATTGCAATGCTTCGCGAACCTGTTCGGGGTTGTTTTGAAAGAGGCGAACCCGCGCTAAATCCAACCATAAGGATGAACTTAACGGCTTTTTGCTGAGGGCTTGAAGAAGGGATTGTTCCGCCAAATCAAGGTTGGGCGGAAACAATTGATCCATGGCTAAGCGTGCTTCTCGCTCTAAATCCTGAGAGCTTTTATTGAGGTATTCTCCCGCAACATCAGCCGATTCAGCTGATGAATTCTGCAAGGATGCAATTTCAGGTTGCGTGCTTTTTCGCGCCATTTGGTACAGCGTAACGAATGTAAACAAAAGGGATGAAAGCAGGATGATGCTAAAGATTAGCCGACGAAGGAATAAAAAACTCCCCGTTTCGGGGGAGTTCTGGATTGAATTATTCAATGAACTAATAACTCAGATTATGGTCTGGGGAAGAAAGGGCTGCTGAAATCCCGCTTATCATCGTCGTCTTTTGGGTCGTCATCATCATCATTTAGCAGTAGAATCGTACCACCAACTAAAGCTGCGGCTCCGGCGCCGGGGGCAACGCCGCTGTTCAACCAGAACAACCCCAAACGACGATCGTCAACAACTTCAACAATCCGTTGTGTATTATTGGTGCTAGCGGCGGAAAGAAATTCGGGAATATCGGCAACGGTTTCCCCAGCACCTGTTGTAGCGTTTTTGGCCAAACGTAAGTAATCACCAGAGGGGATTGTTGCTAAACGTTGCTCAAGGTTGTCGGCGGCAATCAGTAATGTTTCGCCAAATCCAAAGATTTGAACTTCACCTTGATTGATTGCATCCACCAACATAATAGGCTGGCCGGAGTTTGTTTCTGAAATTGGTTTGATGGTTAATTCAGTGCCAGTTGCAGCAGCTTGAGGGGAAATTTTCAGGTTGTTAAACAATACCGTTGCGGGGTTTTCAGCGTTGTAAACAACGGCGATTTGACCACTGATTACTTCGTATGAGGATTCCGCAGGAAAGCGCAGGGATGAATCTTTATTGATGGCAATTGTTGTCCCCGTTTGGTCAACAAGTTGAACAGGTAAAGCCGTCGTGTTGATTTGATCACCACGACGAATATTGAATTCTGTATTTTGAGGAACAACGATGGGTTGTTCAGAACGTACAACAGTGAATGGGGCTTTTGATCGAGCAAGAATCCCAAGTTGTGGCGCTGCTTCGGTTGAAGCGTTCAATGAAGAAGAAAAAATCAGGCTAGAACAAACGCCTAAAGCCACGTAGATTGTTTTCATATTTAGGTCTTTCAAAAGATTTTCGATCAATTACAACAACACGCTGCTGTTACAATAGCAGGAAATCAAGGGCATCTTGCGGGTAGTTTGCGTTTATTTCGAATTATTTGATAAAATTGATTAAATCCACCCAATTTCACCGCTAATAAGGGGGTAGACTATTCATTAAAGGCAGGAGTTTTATACCCGTGTAGTTTAATCAAACGATGTTTTTTAGCTTCATCTAAATCGCTTTGTACCATTTCCGAAACAAGTTCTTGAAAGGTGCAGGTTGGCTTCCAACCAAGTTTTTTGAATGCTTTTGAAGGATTACCCAAAAGTGTATCAACTTCAGCAGGGCGGAAATAGCGGGAATCAACTGAGACGACTTCCTTACCAATCAGGCTTTTCTCTTCAGAAGCAACAATGTGTGCTGTTTCGTTTACCCCTTCGCCGCGCCATTCAATCTGAATGCCCAACTCCTTGAAAGAAAGCTCTACAAACTCCCGAACAGTGTGTTGTTCACCCGTTGCGATAACAAAATCCTCCGGCTCGTTCTGCTGAAGCATTAGCCATTGGGCAACAACATAGTCCCTAGCATGCCCCCAATCGCGTTTGGAATCCAGATTGCCAAGGTAGAGTTTATCCTGCAGGCCTAGCGAAATTCTAGAAATGGCGCGGGTGATTTTTCGTGTAACAAAGGTTTCACCCCGCAACGGTGATTCATGATTGAAAAGAATTCCGTTACAGGCAAACATGCCGTACGCCTCACGGTAGTTCACGCAAATCCAATAGGCATAGAGCTTTGCCACAGCGTAGGGAGAACGGGGGTAGAAGGGGGTAGTCTCCGACTGAGGGATTTCCTGCACCTTGCCGTAGAGCTCTGAGGTGGAAGCCTGATAGAACTTTACGGTTTGTTCCATCTTCAACGTGCGCAGGGCTTCAAGGATTCTGAGCGTTCCAAGAGCATCGGTATTGGCCGTGTACTCTGGCATATCGAACGAAACCTTGACGTGGCTTTGAGCCGCCAAATTGTAGATTTCGCAGGGCTGAACTTCCTGGATGATGCGAATGAGGTTGGTGGAGTCTGACAAGTCCCCGTAGTGGAGAATCAAGCGACGATTACTCAGGTGTGGATCTTCGTAGAGGTGATCAATTCTATCGGTATTGATCAACGAGGAACGCCGCTTTATGCCGTGAACTTCGTAGCCTTTTTCCAACAGAAACTCGGCAAGGTATGCACCATCTTGCCCTGTAATTCCTGTAATCAATGCTCGTTTTGTTGTCATTAGGGTACTTACCTTCTCAAATTACTCGTTCATAAATTTTGCATTATGTTGAATGGATTATTTTGGAATTGTTTTGCTGATCAATCCGCTTTGCGTGAAGTGGGTATTATCAGGGAGTTGAAAGTTCCTGACGAGTACATTGGGGCCAACAATGCAATCGGCGCCGATTTTTGAATACCCCTCGATGATTGAGCCCGGGCGAATTCGTGTTCGTGGGCCAATGGTAACATGCGGTTCAATCCGCACAGTTTCGGGGTTTTCAATTATCACGCCATTTGAAAGGTGCTTTTGGCGTATTTGCTGGGCTAAAGATTGTTCCACCACAACTAGATCTGAGGGATCATTGATGCCCATAAACTCGCCGGGGTCTGGAGTAACAAAGCATTTTACCTGTTGTTTGGCCTTGATCAGGTGGGCGATAATATCCGTCAGATAATACTCACCTTGAGCGTTGTCGTTCTTGAGTTTAGGGATAAATTCTTTGAGCAAACGGCTTTCAAAGCAATACGTACCGGTGTTGACTTCGTTGATTTTTATTTCTTCCGGAGATGCGTCGCGCATTTCTACGATTTCGGCAATATCACCTTCAGCGTTTCGCTTTATACGGCCGTACGCTTTGGGGTTGTCTAGGATCATGGTGGCAACAACAGCTGCGGCGTTGGTACGCTCACGTTCCTGAACAAGGGCGCGAAAGAAATCAGCGCTGATCAGCGGAACGTCCCCGTTGGTAACAATCACACTTCCTTGAATTCTGGCAAGTTGGGGTAGTGCCATTTGTACCGCATGCCCTGTTCCTAATTGCTCTTTTTGCCAAGCGATAACGGCATTATCCCCTACCAACTCAACAACAGATTCACCCCCATACCCAACCACTACGATTGGACGATCGATGCCAGCAGCTTTCAAGTTGTCTAAAATGTAGGTAAGCATTTCCTGCCCTAGAACCGAGGTAAGAACCTTGGGCCGTTGGGTTTTCATGCGTTTGCCTTGGCCTGCTGCTAGGATAACAGCAGTGGTTTGGGTAGTTTGGCGGTAAGCAGCCATAGAAAAAAGTCGTCCCTATTGGTTTTCAACCATCGATTAAGTCAAAAAAAGTAATTCACATGTGCATAAGTTGAAGTTATTACCTACAACTGGATTATTTGAAGCAATCTACGTTAAGCCTAACTTGCGCTTAAAGTAATCCATGGTTCGGCTGATGCCCTCTTCAAGTTGAATCTGGGGTTCCCAGTTATCTAGGTGTTTTTTAGCGCGAGTAATATCGGGTTTACGCTGTTTCGGATCGTCCTCAGGAAGGGGCTTGAAAACAATTTCACTGTTGGAATTGCTGAACTTGATGATTGCCTCGGCGAATTGCTTGATGGTGATTTCCTGAGGGTTCCCAATATTGCAGGGTTCTTGAAGCGAACTGTACAACAAGCGCGTAATACCTTCAAGCAAATCATCCACGTAGCAGAAACTGCGGGTTTGGGTTCCGTCGCCATAAACGGTGAGGGGTTCACCCTTCAAGGCTTGACTCATAAAGTTTGGCACAACGCGCCCATCGTGCAACCGCATGCGCGGGCCGTAGGTATTGAAGATGCGCACAATGCGGGTTTCTAAGCCGTGAAATCTGTGATATGCCATTGTCATCGCTTCAGCGAAACGCTTGGCTTCATCGTAAACACCGCGAGGACCGATGGTGTTTACGTTTCCCCAGTACTCCTCAGTTTGCGGGTGAATAAGGGGATCGCCGTAGATCTCACTGGTAGAGGCAAGCAGGAAGCGGGCTTTCTTTTTCCGCGCTAAACCAAGGGCTTTATGAGTTCCCAAAGAGCCCACTTTCAACGTTGGGATTGGGCGCTCCAAATAGTCCACCGGGCTTGCTGGGGAGGCAAAGTGGATAATAAAATCAACGGGCCCATCAAGGTATAGAAACTCCGTAACATCTTGCTTGATGAAGTGAAATTTTTCCGACCGAATATGATCGATATTATCCGTTGAGCCCGTGGATAAATTATCAATGCAGACAACTTCATGACCCCGTGCAAGGAGCTTATCGCACAAATGGCTTCCTAAAAATCCGGCTCCACCGGTGATAACTGTTCTGGGCATTCGTTTATTCCTTTTGTGATTGGCGATTGAACTTCTTAAACTTATAACCCTGCCGGAGCGGGCACGATAAAAACACCACGCAAGATTGACAAGGTGTTCTGCTAATATTGCAAGACTTATGCTTTAATAATTCTAGCCTTGGGCAACTCAATTTGTGCCATTGCATTACGTGAATCAATAATCAGTTTGGCGTTGTCCGCAAGGTATTGATAGTCTATTTGGGTGTGGTTGGTAATAATGAGAACAGCATCCATAAGGCGGGAATCTTCCAGCGGGACGCTTTTTCGCCCTGCAAGGTGAGCATACTCACGAGACGGCTTGATCTCCGGAATATAGGGATCGTGGTAGTCTACGTTGGCGCCTTTGCGTTCCAGAAGTTCCAAAATTTTAAGCGTGGGGCTTTCCCGCATATCATCCACATTGGGTTTATAGGCTAAACCAACCAACAATAACTTGCTCCCTTTCAGGGACTTTTCATCGTCGTTGAGGGCTTCCATCAGGCGATGGACCACGTATTCAGGCATTCCCGTGTTGACTTCACCAGCAAGCTCGATAAACCGAGTAGTAGTTTCAAACTCCCGGGCTTTCCAAGTAAGGTAGAAGGGATCAATGGGAATGCAATGCCCGCCCAAGCCGGGGCCTGGATAGAAGGGCATGAAGCCGAAAGGCTTTGTTTTG
>DAIOTT010000063.1:0-17929 GCA_036751885.1 Candidatus Sumerlaeota bacterium | reverse complement strand
ACCGCGGTCTATTAGTGCGGTATGATTTAGCAGAACGTGCCGGATTGCTAATTTCCGACTCCAGTGGTTTTGGTGCACCCGCTAATATTCCCATCCCCGCAGACGAACGATTCAAGATGCAATGGTTGAATGAAAATGGAATTGAAGTTATTGATGTATTACTTGCCACAAATATTGTGCCATCGAAAATCTATTCGGAAATTTCAGACCCAATAACCGGCAGCAATGAATTCAGTATTGAAGTGCTATTTGAGATAGACAATCTAAACCAAACTGGGCCGGTAAGGCTTATTTCACTTTCTAATGGAACCGCCCAGCGAAATGTATTTATCGGTTTACAGAATAATGATTTAATCTTACGAACCAGAACTGTGGGTAATGTATCTGGAGATGAGCCCGCTGTTGTTGCTGATGATATTTTAACCGCAGGTTTACACCATATTATTGCAACGCGCAGTGCTGATGGTAATATACGTATATTCCACAACGGTAGATTAGCCGTTGAAACAAACTTGAATTTGGGTGATTTATCAAATTGGGATGAAAATTTTCAACTTGTATTATGCAACGAAACTACCGGAAATCGGGCGTTTGATGGAAGCCTTCGCTACGCTGCCATTCACCATGTAGCGCTTACGGCGGAAGAAGTTGCGCAGAATGCCGCTGTGCTTCCCCTTACAGATTTAGCGGGGAATGCATTAACAACATCAGATTCTGTCCTCTATGTGATTGATCAAAATCCGCCGGTAATTGATTCAATAGAACGTGAATTTGAGGAGCTTACAAACCGAACGATTCTAAATTGGATTGTAACTTTCAACGAACCTGTTACCGGGTTGGATGTTACGGGCCCCACGTTTGATAATTTTTCCCTTACAGCAAACGGCGTTGCAGGAGCAGAAATATTATCCGTGGTACCAGTACCAGATGAACCGACTCAATTCAGAGTTTCCGTGGATCGGGGCAACGGGGACGGCACACTTTCCCTAAACCTTAGCCAAGCAGCAAGCATTGTGGATCAAGCAAATCGAGCGTTGGTTGCAACTCTTAATGGGCCGGCCTATACCATTGATACACAGGCACCTACGCTGATTTCAATCACCCGGGTGGAGTCTTCGCCTACACGCAATCTGGATGTGCACTTCCGGGTGGAATTCTCCGAACCCGTTTCAGGACTTGATGAATCTGACTTTCAAATTTTTGAAACCAATTTTCTCACTGGCGCTGAAATTACAAGCATCAATGAATACCCAAGTGAGCCAAATGCCTATGAAATCCACGTCAACACGGGAACCGGCGACGGGGAATTAACCTTGGCCATGATTTCCAATCCAACCATTGGGGATCGAACTCAGCCCACAAGCAACCTGATTACCAGCATTCCCGGAAACCCGAGTGATTTCTTCATTGTAGACAAAAATGATGAACCTGCCGATATTCTCATCACAGGAACTACTGTTACCAATGGTGATCCTGCGGGAACTTTGGTGGGCGAGCTTTCAGCGATTGATTTTGATTTAGCTGATACACACACCTTCACCCTAGTTGCACCATTTTTCGGTGCAGCAGGCTTATTTGAAATTGTAAACGGCAATGAACTAAGAACTGCAAAAACTGTTGATCTGAATACTATTACACTTCCGGTTCTCATCTCTGTTCGTGCAACCGATAACGGCCCCGATACAATACCTCCCACAGGTACGGCAAACTTGTTTCTACGTGAAAGCATGACCATTACAATCATCCCCGCAAATACAAGTATTCCTTATTGGGAAAATATTCAATATTGATTCAATCCAATAGCATATGCCAAAAAATAAGCCCCGCAATAAATACTCTGTGGGGCTTATTGTTTTTTATCTACTAATATCTTACTAATTAATACGGCTCACAAATTATAGTAATCTATGCCGGATTCAATATAAAGTTTATTACTTTCAGAATCTTTACCGCAATGGCGGCAGTTGAAGTTTCTATACCGGTTCTAACCTTTATTCTTTTGTTTAGCCCAAGCATCCCGCAGTGTTACAGCGCGGTTGATCACCGGTTTCTGTGGCGTTGAATATTTGCGGTCGTGGCAAAAATAACCGAGGCGTTCAAACTGAAAGCTTTCGAATGAGGCCAATGTTGCCACGTGGGGTTCCACCCAGCAATTTTGCAACACTGCTAGAGAGTTCGGGTTTATGCATTCGCGAAAATCCAGCCCCTCTTTGTTACGATTGGGGTTTGCAACGTTGAACAACGCTTCATAAAGCCGCACTTCAACGGGTTTCGCGTGAGGAACGCTTACCCAGTGGATGGTGGATTTTACGGGCCGATTATCCGGAGCATTTCCCCCTTTTGTATCAGGATCGTAAGTGCAACGAAGTTCAAGAATGTTTCCAGAATCGTCCTTAACAACGCGTTCGCACTTTAGAAAGTAAGCCCACCGAAGGCGAACTTCGCGGCCCGGTGTAAGCCGGTAAAACTTTTCCGGTGCTTCCTCCATAAAATCATCCCGCTCTATATAGAGTTCACGGCTGAAGGGGACTTTTCTTGAACCAGCCGATTCGTCTTCAGGATTGTTTACGGCTTCCAGCCATTCTTCTTGGCCTTCGGGGTAGTTTTCAATCACCACTTTGATCGGGTCAAGCACGCCCATGTAACGGGGTGCTACGCGGTTTAAGTGTTCCCGAGCGTGGTGTTCCAATAACGGCCATTCAATCACGTTGTCGCGCTTTGCCACGCCAATTGTGTCGCAGAAATTCCGGATGCTTTCCGGCGTAAATCCCCTGCGGCGCAACCCGCTGATGGTTGGCATCCGGGGGTCGTCCCAGCCGTCAACAAAGTTCTCTTCCACCAGCGTGGCAAGTTTACGTTTGCTCATTACCGTGTGTGAGATGTTAGGCGGGCAAATTCAATTTGTTGGGGAACGTACATTTCCAGCTCGTTCAAGAACCATTCGTACAGCGGGCGGTGATCAGCAAACTCCAGCGTGCAGATAGAGTGGGTAATCTCCTCCAAGGAGTCTGACTGGCCGTGGGTGAAATCATACATGGGGTAGATGCACCATGTATTGCCGGTGCGGTGGTGGTGCGCGTGTAGAATGCGGTACATTACCGGGTCGCGCATGTTTATATTTGCGGCTGCCATATCAATCTTAGCGCGCAGAACTTTTCCGCCATCGGGGAATTTCCCGTCGCGCATTTCTTGAAAGAGCTGCAGATTTTCCTCAACCGTTCTATTGCGAAAGGGGCTTTCGATTCCCGGTTCTTTGAGCGTACCACGGCCCAAGCGTATTTCCTCGCCGGTTTGATCATCCACATAAGCTTTGCCCGCTTTAATGAGGCGAACGGCAAATTCGTAGAGTTGCTCAAAATAGTCTGACGCGTAGAACAAATTTTCGCCCCAATCAAATCCCAACCACCGCACGTCCTCCATGATGGACAATACATACTCGTCTTCTTCCTTGGCGGGGTTTGTATCATCAAACCGGAGATGGCATTTTCCGCCGTATTCTTTTGCCAAGCCAAAGTTTAAGCAGATGGATTTTGCATGGCCGATGTGCAAATACCCGTTTGGTTCGGGGGGGAAACGAGTGACTAACCGACCATTGAAGCGGTTGTTTTCCATGTGCTCATCAACCAACAGGCGGATGAAATCTTTGCCGCGTTCTTGGGGTGTTTTTCCGGGAGTTTTGGCAGAATTAGGAGTTGATTGTTCAGGTGTCATAGGGTTGCAGGTATTCCGTTTCGGTTGTGATGTGAGAGTGGTAAATCAAAAGGCTGAGCGTGTCGCGCCTTTTTTTAGGTGATTTCAGTTTCATGCTGTTTGATTGGCGAGGGTTTTTGCACGGAAAGCGTTTGTTTGATGCAGGCGGCACGATTTCGGGCTTGACCGATTTCTGCGTCGTTGATTGAGTTTATATCCCATTCGCGGTGGGATGGCCGAGCGGTTTAAGGCGCACGCCTGGAAAGTGTGTTTAGGGGCAACTCTAACGAGGGTTCGAATCCCTCTCCTACCGCCACTTTATCTTTTCAAAGTTTGAAAATTTTGATATAAAAAACAATCCGATTTGCCTCGTTGCTGCAAATCGGATTGATTGTTTTTTTGGATGATTTGTTGAATTTATTTCGATTAGAGGATGATTTTAATTGGATCGTCGGTCATGGGAGAACGGCCGTTGCGATTTTTGGCGAATACATGGAAGGAAAGCTCCTTGCCTTGTTCTTGATCTTTCACATAAGCCTCGCGAGTTTGTGAGTCTGTTGTGGCGACAATTTGCCAGCCTGTTGTGGCGGAAGCGTCTTGAATCACCACTTCGTAGAAAAGCACTTTCCCACCAGAACCACGTTTTGGGCGGCGCCATTCAATAATCATGGCACCAGGCCCTTCTCGGCGAGCAATAATGTCGCGTGGGGCACCGGGCAATTCCTGGGTGTTTTCCTGAAGGTTGAATTGATTAGACCATTTATTTTGGTCTTCTTCATTCAATTTATCAGCTTCCTTACGCTGTTGGCGAAGCTCACGAACAAGATCTTCCAAAGCGCTATCTTTGATATTTGTGGCTTTTTGATACGCATTTAGCGCATCAATTTGTTTCTCTTTTGTATCTCTGTACTTTTCAAGAAGATCACCAAGCGTGTTAACAGCGGTTTTATAATCACCAAAGGAGGATTTTACGACTCCAATCGCTTTGACCATGTTTTCGCAGTACTCTTCAATATCTTCTTCTCTTCGGGGAACATTTTCAAGAGGTGACATAAATGATTATTTACCTTATAAATTACGTGAATAGAGATAAAAACATAAGTAAAACTAAGGCGTCGGGTCGATCAAAAAATCAATCTTTTTTTTCTGTTTAGGGTTTTGGCTCAAAAACTAAAACAGTTTGAATTCGCCTTGATTTATTGGTACACCTTACGCGAACATGAATGCACAATTTTGATTTGGTAGAAAAACAATGGTTGTTTGGAAAGAATTTGAAGATAATGAAGTCACTCACAGCATGGCTCATTATTTAATGGCCATTCAGGAGTTACACCGTGATCAAGGCTATGCAAGAGTAACGGATGTTGCTCGCGAGCTTGAGATTACTCCTGGCAGTGCAAGCGTGAGCATTAAGACGCTTAAATCAAAAGGTTTTGTCTCTGAAGACAAAAATCGCTTTTTGTTTCTGACTGAATCCGGCGAGAAGATTGCCCACGATATTCATATGGCGAAGAAAACATTCTCGGTTTTCTTGACGTCAATTCTGGGCGTTGATGCGTCGCAGGCAGATATTGATTCCTGCAAAGTGGAGCATCTGGTTAGCACGACAACCCGGGAAAAGCTGTTGTCTTTTCTTCAGTTTACGCTTTCAGAAAAGCCAGAAGCCAAAAGCTTTTTGAAGGGCTTGAAAGCACACCATTTCGTATGCCCAGGATCTGAAAACTGCGATATTTGCGGTGATGAAACCTGCGACGTAGAGTGCGACACACCAAAGCAATAAGATCTTGAACTTTCAGAAAACGCAAATTTATTGTTTATTTAGCTTTTGCTAAATCTAAGGGAGATCGTTTTGAATCGAATTTAGCTGTGTGGTTTTTGAGTTCTTGTGATTAGAGCTCGATAAACACCTCATCGTTGATTCATTAAGTCAACGCCGTAGATGAATCCCAATAGTTTGCGCCCTTCAAAAACGGCCAACGAGGAAAATTTGCCGGCGGAGAGTTTTTCCAGCGCGTTGATAGCTAGAAGATCCGCGGAGATGATTCGATTTGTTTCGATAGGCTGGCAGATTTCACCTAAGTGCACCCAGTGGTATTGATGGGGCTGAACGGTGTTTAGGATTTGCTGGGAAACGTGACCAATGATTTTGTTGTTATGAACCACGGGGAACATTTCCTGATTCATGAACAACCGCATCAATGAACCTGCTTCGTAAACGGTTGCATCTGCTTGCAGCACTTGAATGTTGGGGCGTAGGTAATCCCGTACAGTTTTATTTCTGTAGATATTCGTAAATTCGGCTTCTTTCACAACTCTTGAGGCAAGGTTTGCGATGAAAAAACCAATCATCACGTTTAATACGCCGTTGAAAATTCCGATTTCGGTGAAGAACATTCGGTAAACGCCTAGGGCTGCGATACTATACCCTACAAGCTTGCCGCCCATGCCCGCAATTCGGGTGGACTTCAAATAATCTCCCGTAAACGCCCATATGCCAGCACGCACTAAACGCCCGCCATCCATCGGAAAACCAGGAAGCAGGTTGAAGACGAACATAAAACCATTGATTGTAGCAAGAAAACCGAAACCGAGTTGGCCAACCTCGAACCCTGTTATGAGGGAGAGAAAGTAAAATCCCAAAAAGAGAAGCGCTAAGAAAAACGACACAGCGGGCCCCATGATCGTGATCCAAAATTCTTCTTTGGGGGATTTTGGTTCCCCTTCTAACAAGGCAACACCGCCAAATACATGAAGAATAATTCGCTTTGTATTAATGCCAAAAATCCGCGCTGTTAGGGAATGCCCATACTCGTGGGCAATAATGCTAACATAGAGTAATCCAATCAGCAAAAACCCCAACCCCGTTGCAAGGGGAGTGGAAATTTGAGTTGAAAGCAAGCCCCCCTGCGAGATTACACCCGCCATCTGAAGCGAGAAGAAAAGATAAATCATCAGCCAAAAAGGGGTGAATCCTAGATCAATCCCGAAAAGGCGACCAATTTTAACAGAGTTTTGAAACATCCGGAAACCTTTGCAACGATGCATTTTGTCCTTTGCGACGGCATTACTAGTTAGTTTAGAACTATTCTGCGTTGCAACGTATACTTAGGTGCAACTATTAGACCCAATTTCATTCTCCTAAAAGGGTATTTACCGATTATGCCAATCATTCCGTTTGAAGGCCGTATTCCTAAAATACACCCTACTGCGTTTATTGCCCCCACCGCTGTAATCATTGGCGACGTTACGATTGAAGAAGGTGCATCAGTTTGGTACGGTGCTGTTTTACGGGGGGATTTAGATCCGATCGTTGTGGGGAAAAACTCCAACATTCAGGACGGAAGTGTATTGCACACGGCGCTTGGCTCGCCGTGCATCGTCAAAGAAAATATCACGGTTGGTCACATGGCATGCTTGCACGGCTGTGTAATTGAGAACGGCGTTCTTGTGGGCATGAAGGCAACAGTCATGAATGATTCCGTGATTGGTGCTGAATCAATTGTTGCTGCGGGTGCTGTTGTATCGGAACGGAAAACCTTTCAGCACCGTCAACTGATTTTGGGCATTCCGGCAAAAGCCGTGAAAACGTTGACCGAGGAACAAGTGCAGGATAGTTACCATAATACGGCTAAGTATGTAACAAATGGCAAGCGCCATAAGCAAATGCTTGAGGATTGGATTCAATCCACGGGATGGAAATTTTGACTCAGCCTGAAGCCCCGTTGGCAATCGAAAATCAACAATCGGTTCCAGTAATTGAACCCATCATTCCCCTTCCGGTTGCCGTTGTTGTTGGTTGGCTTTGTGTGCTGGCGGCTGCGGTTTGCGGACTCATCATCCCCAATTGGAATCTTACGTACTGGGATTTTGGCGACGGAAATTACTTATACGTTGGTGGGCGTATTTTAGACGGCCTTGTCCCCTATAAGGATATTTTAGCGCCTCAACCACCTTTGCACCAGGTAATGGCGGCGGCCTGCCAGTGGTTTGGCGAAGCGATTTTTGGCAGTGCATTAGTGGGCGCTCGGGCGTATACTCTGATCCTAAGACTAATGTGCGGGCTGCTGATATTTTTTGTGGGGCGGGAGTGGTTTCGCTCTGATGCGCACGGGCTTGTTGCGGCAACGATTTACCTGTTTCTGCCGATCGGTTTTTGGTGGAGCATTGGCGTGCA
The DNA here is from genome assembly GCA_036751885.1 of Candidatus Sumerlaeota bacterium. Taxonomy (GTDB): domain Bacteria; phylum Sumerlaeota; class Sumerlaeia; order SLMS01; family JAHLLQ01; genus JANRMB01. The sequence continues at coordinate 10,065 of DAIOTT010000063.1, read as the reverse complement.
ATCTGAAAATATTGAACTTGTTTTTCTCCTCTTCGCCTTTTGGGGCGTTCTGAAGCTGAACAAAAAATGGCTGCTATGGGCGGGTGTTGCCTCTGCTTTAGCCATGCATTGCAATATGACCGCGCTCCCCTACTTTCTCTCCAACGCCTTGTTTCTCGGCGTTCGCCGGCCCAAGTTGTTGGGGTGGTATTTACTCACAACTGTTCCGATTTGGTTTTTAGGGGCGGGGATTACCTGGGCTTGGGCCGGCCCTGATTATTTGGATAATGTGATATTCAACCAAGTAGGCAGTTTCCCGCGCTCCGATATTACGGGTGAACCCTTGCTAGTTTATGCTTGGGGTAAAATCTTTAGCCAAGGCAAAGAAGTATTATTCTTAGAGGGGCAGTTCATTATAATTGGCCTTGTTGCATTGACTTTTCGCTGGGTGGAATCAATCAAAACACTAGAGCGCAACAGCGATGCGTTTCGCCGATTTGAGTATGCAGCGTGGTATTGCATTGGAATGTTACTTTCCATTTGCTTTACGGCTAAAGGGGGAACGGTAAACTACATTTTCGTATTAGGGGAACCAGCTGTGGCGCTTCTTGCGGCGGACGCGCTTACTCGCCTTTCAACTTTCGCGGTTCTAAAGTTTACTCAGTTCACAGAAAAACAATCACAGCTAGTTTCTGCTATTGCTTTAGCTTTAGCCTTATTCGCATCCGCACTTCTAACACTTGGGCCAAGCAGCACGCGGAAAAATCTTTACCACACAACGGTGGGATTACAGGCAGAGCTTCCGTATAAAGAAGTGATTGGCATGGGCAACCCGGTGCGCATTTTGAATACCGTTGTTGAGGTTCAAGCATTTATTAAAGCAGAAACAGAACCGGGCGATTTGATTCTTGCGTCCCCATTTTATGCCTGGAGTACTGATCGCGTTTTAGCAGGTGAATTTGCTGAGACTTATCTTTGGTATATCAAGTACATCAACGAGCGACACGATATTAGAAACGGCACAATTACTCAACCCGGCCCTGCGCTGTTGAAGGTGCAAGAACTGACACAATTAATTCGTGAACGAAAAATCAAACTCATTTTGCTGGACGATGTTCTTACCGGCCGGATTGAACCCATTCGCAATGCTATTCAAGGAAACTACGTTCTTCATGAAACGGTTCCGCGTTTGGATTCGCGGCATAATGTGATTGAAGTTTATGTGCCGATTGAGGGGATTTACACAGCCGATTCCGAAAGATGAATCCGCGATTCAGATCAGGGTTTAGACCTAGCGTGCTCAAAGAAATTTTGCATTTTCTCAAACAGCAACTGGCTGGAATGGTGGTGCACATTCATCTCCGGTAAGGACTTCACAAAGCGCCTACCGTACGCCATGCTTTGAATACGGTCGTCCGCAACGAGTACGGCGCCGCGATCTGTTTGAGAACGAATCAGCCGACCAAAACCCTGCTTAAAACGCACAATGGCACGGGGAACCACGAGGGAGTTGAACGCATCACCCCCTTGAGCCTCAATGTATTCGTATTGTGCCTCAGCCACAGGATCGTTTGGAACGGTGAAGGGAAGCTTCGCCAGAATGAGGAGCTCCAAGGATCGACCCCGCACATCTACCCCTTCCCAAAAACTGCTGGTGGCAAATAGAACGCTCGTTTCGTTTTCCCGAAATTTTTCCAACAACACCGTTCTTGATTCTTCGCCTTGCCGGTACACATCAAAACCCATTGCTTGAATGGAAGCAGAAATCTGATTGTACACGCTCATCAGTTGTTTGTAGCTGGTGAACAGAATGAATGCGCGCCCCTCTGAGATGGTAATTGCCTGAACGATAAAGCGGCTTAAGTTTGCCTCAAAATCCATCGGTGAACGGCGTACGTCCCCAAGATCATTTGGTACGCCGAAGAACACTTGCTTCGAATAATTGAAAGGGCTTTCCAAGATTTTTTGGTAGATTGGTCGGGCGGATGAAACACGGGTTTCTTCAGACTCATTGTTGGTGGTATAATTTGGTGTTCGTGCTATAAGCCCAATACGATCATACAAAAACTTAAAGTCTTTTTCAACGGTAAGAGTTGCACTGGTAAGCACTTGAGTTTTGAACCGCGTGTGCATGGACTCATGTAGTATTTCCGCAACATCAATTGGTGAAGCGCAAAGCGTTGCCATCAGGTTTCTTTTTTTATCCTGCCGAAACTCCACCCATCGGCAAGTTTTTTCATCAGTTGCAATCAATAACAAAAGTATTTGCCGGGTGTTCTCCAAGCGTTCAATGTTTGCCCTCCACTCCATGAAGAGATTGATGAGCTCCGGCGAATCTTCCTCTAACATTTCCTTGATGCGTTTTAATGCTGCTCGGTGCGTGGTGATAATTTCCTGCAGGAGCTTGCTCATTTTCAAGAAGTGTAGATTAACTTCCTGCTTCCAGCGATTTCCCTCCATCATGGGAGAACGCAAACGAAATCGCTCTTCTTGGCCGAACCGCGGCAGTGAAAGCCCTGAGATTGCAAGAATTGCAAAGCTTGCTTCGTCCATCAGGTGTTCTGTGGTGGATTGCGCGTCCTCAGTATCTGGAATAACACGTTCGATTAAGTAGGAGTATAGTTTTGATAATCCCGGCGTATTTTCCCCATTCGCAAGGGCATTTAATTTTTCACAAAACGAGGGAAGTATGCCCTGCTTTCCTCTACCGTCCGCCCGGTATAATCTCCGGAACAAGCGGCGAAATGTAAACTTAGAAAGCTGAGCTGCCAAGTGCCGAGTTGCTGATTCTTCAAGATGGTGTGCTTCATCTAAAATCAAATGCTTTGCAGGGGGAAGCACGGCAGCGGTAGACCAATTATTGCTTTCACGGCGCACGGCTAAATCACTCAGCAGCAGGCTGTGATTTACAATCATCAAATCCGCTGTTGCTGCTCTTCGGCGCGAATTATAAAAGAAACATTCCTCATAAAATTTACACCGCAACCGCAAACAGTTGTCTGCTTCAGAGCCAACTTTTTCCCAAGCTTCATCCCTAGGGTGAACGTTTAATTCTTGCCTGTCACCGGATGCGCTAGATTTCGCCCAGGCTAAAAGATCGGTAAGCTCTTTACGAATTTCATCTTCAAGAAAAGATTGTTGACCGCCCAATTGTAGTTCCTCGCGGGCAAATTCTGCTTTTCGTTTGCAAACGTAATTGGAGCGCCCCTTCACGATTTCAGCTTTGATTGGTTGGCCCATCACACGTTCTAAAACTGGTAAATCTTTTTGAAGGATTTGTTCCTGAAGATTAATGGTGTTGGTGGAGATTAGAACTCGTTCTTTATTTTCCACTGCGTATACAAGGGATGGAATCAGGTACGCTAAGGATTTTCCCGTCCCTGTTCCCGCTTCAACAACACTTGCGGCTTCATCATTGAACGCCTTACAAACCATGCTTGCCATAATTCGTTGCTGTGGGCGTTCTTCAAACGTCATTTCCTTAGCCAGCGGGGATGCAGCCTGAAAATAAAGTTCGATTTGTTGAGCATTTAACAGAGTTTTTTTACGGACGTCGTGGGGGCGAACGATGATTCGGATTGCCGTGCACTCGTTGTTGCAAATGTAACTTCCTACACCCATTTCAGAAACTTGCTGGGAAATGATTAGGTCTGGTTCTGAGGGGAGCAACACACCACTAGGATGGTTGTGCAGAATTACTTGCCCACTGCGCAAATGCCCAACGATTGCAGAAACAGCGGAATTGTTGCCGTATGCATGGGCTTCTACTTCATCGATCAACCCGCTGAATTCTCTTCGTCCAATAAAAAACACCTCGGTACCACCCGCTTGGGCAATTTCCGAACGAATAATCTTTAGGGCGTTTTCCGTGCAATAAAGAGCGGCGTTTCCTTCAACGGGAGGGGGCATAATTTGTTCGTTGTTCAATCAGTTAGTGGAAATTTGTTTTACAGGAAATGCAGATTATTTTCAAATACTAGTAAGAATTACTTAACCAAGCGGAGAGAAATAAAATCACCAAACCAAGCACAGCTTGAACAAGTAGCAACTTGGGCCGGCGAGATTCGTTAACGCCTTTCGAGGTTCCCGTAATCACTACAAGGCCAATATACAACAGGAAGGCGAGGAACTTAATTCCAAAAATCGCATGAGGTGCCATCAGTGCATCTTCGGGAGCGGTTTTCCATTCTGCCATTTTCGTGAAGAAGTTATAAAAGCCTGTTACAAGTAAAACACTCATCAACATTGCACTAAGGTGAAGATAACGACCGATGTATGTTTTGCGGAGTTCATCTGAAAGACCGCCCGTGCGTTGACCGTATTTGATGACGATAAACCGAAGGTAGAAAACTCCCCCTACAAGAATTGAGGCGCTGGTAATGTGAAGCCAAACGGAGAGAATGTGAATTAAGTCCATAGTGTGATTATCGTCCTTTTCGGCGTTTACCGATTTTCTTAGGTTTTTTTGTTTTTTGCCCAAAGGTGTTGGCGTAGAAATTTATCTTTTTTGGCGCTGTATTTTTCTTGGGCAAATCTTCTGCCTCTTCCAGCTCAAAATCGACTTTCAATTCAAATGGCGTACACCGCACAAGACGCACAACGACATTTTGTGTTAGATCGTAGCGTTTGCCGGTAAACTTGCCGATTAGGGCAACGTTGTACTCGTCTTCGGAGTAATGATCATCCTTTAACGAGCGAACACTGACAAACCCTTCAAAACCGGTGGTTGGAATTTCAACAAAGAAACCTTTGGAAGTAATTCCCGAAATGAGTCCTTCAAAAACTTCGCCGATTTTCTCTTCGTGGAATTCCATCATTTTCATTTTAATCGTTTCGCGTTCTGCATCCGCGGCTTGGCGCTCCATAAAGCTGGTGTGGCGGCCAAGCTCCGTAAGTTCCGCTTTGCTGTCTTCGTCGTCGATGAACTGAAAAGGCGCTTTATTGACTAAGGATTTAAGCTGTCGGTGAGCAATGACATCTGGATAACGGCGTATGGGGGAAGTAAAATGGCAATAACACTCCGAGGCTAAACCATAGTGCCCTTGATTGAAGGGATTGTATTCCGCTCGTTTCATGGCGCGCAGCATGATGCGCCGCAGAATATGCGCGCCCTGCTGATTGGTTAGCGAGGCTAAGGCTTTCTGCAAATCGAAGCTAGAAATTTCACCCTCATCGGTAATGGGCAAATTTACGCCAACTTGATTGAGCGTTTGCCGTAAACGGAACAACCGTTCAGGATCAGCGGGTTCGTGAATTCTGTAAAGCAGCGGTATATTTTTGCTCGCAAGAAAACTGGCAACCGATTCATTTGCTACAAGCATGCAATCTTCAACAACTTTATGAGCCTCGAACCGGTTGTCCATTTGAAACCCCACGGGGCGCTTTTCCAAATCAAGCAGGAGTTTTGATTCAGGAATATCAAGATCAAGGGCACCATTTTTGAAGCGCCTTGAGCGCAGAACTCTGGAGCACTCAAGCAGTTCTGGCAAGCTTGCCATGATTTCTGGGGGAACGGATTCAGCGTTTGAAAGATCATTCTCGAAAATCGCCTGAACCTCCTCGTAGGCAAAACGGTGGTCGGAGAAAATGACTGAATCATAAAATTTGGAGGAGGAAATTCTGCCGTCGCTTTCCACCACCATTTCCGCCGTCATTGCAAGTCGTTCTTCCCGAGGGCGCAAACTACAAAGATCATTTGAAAGCTTTTCCGGCAACATGGGAACAACACGATCCACCGGGTAAACGGATGTTGAACGTTCGCGCGCTTCTATATCAATGAAATCACCGGGGCGAACATAGTGGGCAACATCGGCAATATGAACGTACAAACGCCAGCGTCTATTGCCAATTTTTTCAAGGCTTAATGCGTCGTCAAAGTCTTTAGCGGTTGCTGGGTCGATTGTTGCAGTAGGGAGTTTGCGCAAGTCAACACGGCTGGGTAGTGCTTGCTCAATTCCAAGTTCTAGTTTTTCTGCAGCGTCTTCCACGTAGGAGGGAAATTCAGGAATAATCCCTCGATCCCGCAGCAGAAGAAGAACATCAATTCCTGTTTCGTGGGAAGCACCCAAGCGTTCAACAATTCGGCCCTTTAAATCTTGGGGCGCGGGCGTGAAGTCTTCAATCTCAACGGAAACCCACTCATAGTTTTGAACGTTCAATTTTGGATCCGGCGGATGCACGGAGATTTTTCTACCGATGAACGGGTTTCGGGGAAAAACAACGCCTCGGGAGCGGGCGTTTTGTTGGTATTGGCCAATCATGGTGGTGCGAGCGCGCTTGATTACCTCTACGATTCTCCCTCGCCAGCCTGATTGACTTACGTACCAACATTCAACCTCTACTGTGTCACCATCCATCGCAGAGTTCAGCTCATTCTCTTGTACGCGAATATCATCTTGCTTCTCTGGCTTCGGGAGCGCTTCAGAGGGGCGAACAAAACCTGTTCCGCCGCGAGAAATCATGATTGTACCAGTTGTAATTAGGTTCTTGGGTTTTTGCTTAGGAAGGCGCCAAAAACGACCCCGCAGCTTTTCAAGCTTTCCCGTGCGTTCCAAAGCAATGAGTTCGCGCTTAAGATCAGCCCGGAATGATTTATCTAAACCAAAACGCGTCAGAACATCGGGAAGGGTAAAACCTGCATCATATTTTTCTGCGTACTGTAGAAGTTGTTGTGCAGTTGGAAGTTCGGTTGGCTGTTCGCTCATTGAGAGGAAATAATTTCCGGTATTAAGAAACCTTGTGGATTCATGTTCCACTGGCAAGGCTGCCAACGAACCATGTTTTTTTGATTTATTTGATCAATGCCAAAAAAGTACCACTGATCATTGGATTCTATGAGTCGCACGTTTGCCCAATTAGGCAAGGGTATTTCCATTTTACTCCAAGAGCGTAAGGGATCTTGACTGATCCATACTTCACGATCGCGAATGAGGAAAAAGAATGATTGGTGCTTTGTTAAGAATAAGTGTTTAGCTGGCGTTGAGCGCCGATCCAACGGTGCAACAATACCAACTTCAACCCAAGAACGCAGATCATTTGAAACATTTGCCAACATGCGTGCCGGCCCTTTGTTCAGTTGAAATTGTGTTAGCATCAAGAAGGCGCTTCCGAATTTTTCAGCACCCGAATTAATCATTCTAACTGCATCTGCATCCAGCATGCTGCCCGTCCATTCACGGGAAGGGGCGTATAAAGGATTGCTGATTGGTGCGCCAAAAGGTCCGTTGTCTACACTCACACCAAAACCCAGAACATCTCGTTCTTCGGCATTTCTAGCGCTCAGGAAAAAAAACTTTGAAAGGGGTGTTGAGCCCGTGGAAAGTTGCTGAAAACCTGCTTCCGCAAAATGCCCAAACCCCGGCGTACGCCAACCGATATGTTCACGACTAAGCAGTGTTTTTGTGCTGATTGTGTAATCTAGAACTTCATGGCGAAGAGTTTCAAAGCCAATCGGTTCACCTTTGGACAATTGATCCTCTGGCAGAATAATGAGGCGTAAATCGGTGTTTTGAAAAAAGGGCGTGTAATCCACCACATTACGGTAAGGAACTTCAAAATACCCCGCATTAGTTTCTAAAGAATCCACAAGAGTGAAGGTTTCTGCCCCCAAAGGCATGAGGATGTTGCCTGATTCATCTTTCAAAGCTGCTTGAACCAGGTGCTTTTCCAAGGGTAATTCAGAGAGTTGAAGCGTAAATTCATGAATAAAGAATTCTTGTTTAATCGGCGCAGTCGGATCGATGATAAATTCTTGGGTTTCATCACCTAATTGTACAACGATTGATTGGCCCGGGAAACGCCGGTGTAATTCCCTTGGCAGTACCACTTGCACCGTTTGAGTTTGCGTTGCTTGCAGATTGGGTTGTTTGTAGGCAAGCTGAATCGGTTGAAACTGAGTTGCTTGCAATAGTTCTTCATTTGAAAGCGAATCGCCGTTTACTAGCTCTACAGATAAATTGCTGAATTCGGATTCCGTATTCCCGCCTAAGGAGAAGAACAGTTGGCTTGGGTTTGGCGATTTGCCGATCCGCTCTTCTAAAAGCCAAAGAATTTCGTTTTCTCCTGTAAGGAGTTGTTGTCGACGGTAGACTTCCGTTGTGCCCTCTGCTGTGCGGGTTTCAAACCCCACAACAAGGGGAGTTGTAACATCTACCCGCAAGCGCACCACCGTGTTTGGTTCATGGTTGAACGCACCTTCACCAATGAACTCGATTATATCAGTCATTTGCCGTGGGTGCGCTGCGGGATCGAAATTCCCGCAGAAGGGCGGTTGTTTACAGCTGAATACGGAGGGTTGATGAATCTTGAACTGCGTAAGTTCAAGACCCGTTTTTGGCTTTGGTTCAGCCTCAGCCTCAACGGATTCGGATACAGATTCCATTACTGGTTGTTCTGCAGAAGTAGACGCAAATACGGCTAAAATAAGTGGTAATAGGAAACAGTGGTGCTTCATAGTGGTGAAGAAGTACTTTCAATTCTGGGTAAAGGGCTGATCCAAATTTCAGATGATGGGCCTGTTTGTACTGTTCCTAAGGCTTGGAACCGACACAACCGAAGAAACTCAACAAAAACCGCAATCTCAGCAGAACTCATCTCCGCAAAAACTGTTGGTGGGTAGTTTTGAATCAATAGAGCATAATCATCTTCTGCGCTTCTAATGCCAACATCGCGAATGATGGATTTATCTTCACCGTAAAATTGCACCAAACGCCGAAGCTCTTCATCGTTGACGACAACCGTTGTAATTCCATCTGCGGAAAGTACCCGGATCAGTTGCTGCACGGAATTGATTTCGTTGTGGTAAAAATACGGAATGGGGTTCCAAACCTTATTTGTGATTGTTGGGCCGTTGAAAAGGCGTTCACGGTTTTCAAATATCAGCCAAGTTTTGCCAGCTTGTTGGTGCTGTAATTGAAGAAGTTTATCCGGAAACACAAGATCAGAGCTCCAGATTTCTTGGTACCAACCCAACCGAACTTTACCTGGTTGCCCGGTATGATCTGAACTTACTAAACGCCAAGCGTTGAGAAAGATTATTCCACCGGCTAAGATCCAAATTCCCCTGCGCGCTACAACGGGGTGGGCTCGGCCAATCAGCACTGCTGTAAAGGCAAATATTAGGGCAACAAGTGGGGCCATAAATCGGGCGGGCGCTTCGCCAACTAAACACCAAGCCCCGAAACCAAGGGCACAAACTGATATAATCACTGCATGACTTAATTGCTTTTTTCTACCGGCGAAAAACCACGCCATAATCAACGGATAAATCAACGCCGGTAGGTAAGTTGTAGCGGTAAATTCATCCGAAGCGGGGTTGTAATGATATGTTACTAGTGGAAATTCCCAAATACCAAGGTTCTTGATTAGTTCCTGAAAATGTTCCGAACTCAAGGGCGAAACAATTTGGTGCTCCTGCTGTAAAAACTCTTGTTGTTTATTGCTCCACACCTCCGCTTCACCCGCTAAGGGGAACAGGGGATTTCCCGCGAAGTGCCAAGAGCGAAGCGCCCAAGGCCCTACGCTGAAGATTATTCCAATGAACAACGCAGAAGCAATCAACCCCGCACGGTTAGGTTTTACACGGGCGGCAAAAAACCAAATCAAAACCGTCAGGATTATCGGAATCAACACAACAGCAAGCGCACTTTGCTTGAATCCGTATGCCGAGCCAAGCAGAAGCCCACCGATAAATAATTGAAGGATTTTTAATGAATGTTGTTTTTCATTCAAGGACCGGTGAAGAGATAAGCCGCGAAGTGTTTCACCCAAACCCGCTACAACCACAACGGCTGTTAGTAGATCAGAATTTGAATTCAAAAAAGCACCGACAAACATGGTAGAATAACACACAAGCAAAAAGCCAAGGGCTTGCTCGGTTCTTCTGCCGCCCAGAATTGCGACTAATCGGCCCACGCAGAGGGCTGTAAATAGCCATGCAACCCAAAGAATTACGCCTACTCCTGAATCACCAACGCTGCCCGCAGGATCAGAAAGCGCTGGAATGTACAGCAGCATCGGGCTAAGGGGAAGATTTCGGTAATAATCATATTCGCTGAGCCCTAAACCCTTACCCAAGGCAATTTCATG
>DAIOTT010000062.1:587-18796 GCA_036751885.1 Candidatus Sumerlaeota bacterium | reverse complement strand
CACGATGGAATCCGTTTCGCGCATTCGCGTGGTGTTTAACTATACCATTTTCAATCAAAACACGGAGCTTATTGCACGGGCTAAAACCCAACACGCGTTTACCAACCAAAGGAATGAACTCAGCAGGGTACAACAAACGTTCGTTGAAGCGCTGCAGGGCTTAGGAAAACCCGTTGACTTCTGAAAACGCAGGAATATTGGGGCTATTTTGAGGCTTTCAGGGGTCATAAGCCGCCCCTCACAGCCAACAGAAAGGGGGGGCAGGAATTTTGGTATTCATTCTAACAGCGTACTCACAAACAAAACCTCCCCCTTCTCGTGTGGTGCGAAAAGGGGGAGGTTGTATTTTGTTGGTTCTCAATCGCGTGATTTAAGTTTGATTTTGCGAAGAGCACTTTTTTACACTAAGTAACTTAGCTGAGTTGATAGACCTCAGCCTTGCTCGGGTGAATTACTTCGCTTCGCCGAGCCAGCTCATCATGCCGCGAAGTTTTTTGCCGATCACTTCACTGCCGTGGGCGGCATCAATACGGCGACGAGCCTTAAGGCCTGGTTGACCTGCTTGGCACTCTAACATCCAGTTTTTGGCGAATTCGCCTTGTTGAATGTCCTTCAAAATCCGCTTCAACTCAGCACGTGTTTCGTCCGTTACAAGCCGTGGGCCCGTAACAAAGTCACCGTACTCTGCTGTTTCGCTGATTGAGTAACGCATGTAGCTGATGCCACCTTTGTAGATCAAATCAACAATCAATTTCAACTCATGAAGGCATTCAAAGTATGCCATTTCCGGAGCATAGCCCGCCTCTACCAACGTATCAAAACAGGCTTTAATCATTTCAGATGTTGCGCCGCATAGAACGGTTTGTTCGCCGAACAAATCTGTTTCAGTTTCTTCTTTGAATGTTGTTTCAATAATCCCAGCACGGCCGCCGCCAACGCCTGATGCGTGGGCAAGGGCAAGGTCGCGGGCTTTGCCTGTGGCATCTTGGTAAACAGCGATCAAGCAAGGAACGCCGCCCCCTTCCACGTATACCGAGCGCACCAAGTGCCCTGGGCCTTTTGGGGCAACCATGTAAACATCAACTTCTTTAGGGGGATTGATTAACTCAAAGTGAATGTTGAAGCCGTGGCTAAATACCAGGGCTTTGCCTGCTGTAAGAGAAGGCTTGATTTCGTTGAAGAGTGCGCCTTGGTTTTGATCTGGAATCAAGATTTGAATGATGTCTGCTTTCTTAGCCGCATCCGCAGCGGAAAGAACCTCGAAGCCGTGATCCACAGCGAGTTGGTAGTTTTTGCCGCCGGGGCGTTGGCCAATGATCACATTGAGGCCAGCGTCGCGCATGTTTTGAGCCTGTGCGTGCCCTTGGCTGCCGTAGCCAATTACAGCGATAGTTTTGCCCTTTAGCAGCGCGGGGTTTGCATCTTTGTCGTACATCAAGTGAAGTTCGGTGGTCATTTCTTGTTCCTTATCGAGAAAGTAAATTGGGTCTGAGGGGTTAGGGGTTTCAGTGATATTTCATTCAAAGCCGAAACAAAAGATTCGCTTCAGTTTAGTAAGTTTCAGTGTTGCAACTTATGCGCTGATGCGAACTTTTTTGCGTTGTCCGCGTGTTTCAGCGATTCCTTTTTTTGCTTCTTGGCGCGTCATCACTTCATACACCACGGCAGATGCAACAAAGATTGAGGAGTAGGTTCCCACGCCAATACCAATCAAAAGAATCAAGGAGAAGTCCTTCAGCGAAATCCCGCCGAACAGGTACATGGAAAGAATTGTGGCGAAGGTTGTTCCCGAGGTAAATACCGTACGAGTGAGCGTTTGGTTGATTGATTCGTTGATGATATCGCCAATTCCTTTAGCGTAGTGCTCTTTCATGTTTTCCCGAATACGGTCAAAAACGACAATCGTATCGTTTACCGAATACCCTAAAATGATGAGCAACGCGGAAACGATATCAAGCGTTAGATTATGCCCAAGAAGCACGAACAACCCTAAAGCAATTAATACGTCGTGAACAAGCGCAGTGACCGCGCCGAAACCAAACGCCAAGTTGAAGCGCATGCCAATGTAACTCAGAATAATCAAACACGTAACAAAAATACTGAAAAACGCCGTCCATTTGAATTCAGCGCCGATCAGTGAATCCACCGTCTCGATTGATTCCAAGGAGGTTTTTGTTCCGAAAGAAGCGGAGAGAATGTCCTTCAAATCCGTTTGAACTTGGTCGGAATCTTTCCCTTCAATGGGGGGAATCGTAATGTTGAAGTAATCTTCATTCAACACACGAACCACTTGAACGTTGGAGAATTCTGCTTCAAGAGCCGTCTTAATTTCCGCCCGTGTTACTTCCGCAGGGTTTGCTTTAATTGAACCTGAAAGGCCCCCTGTGAAGTCAATCCCGGGGTTCACACCGTGCAGGAATAAGTAACTTACTGAAACTGCAAGCAATATTGCAGAAATCGGGAAACCAATCTTGCGGTAGTTCATGAAGTTGAATTTGGCATTTCGGAACGGTGCCCATGTACCCACACCAATTTTACCCGTTTTTGCCACGTAACTATCCACAAGAGCGCGGGTAACGGTAAGGCCCGTGTACATGTTTACGATCAGGCCAACAGCCAATGCCAGCCAGAAGCCCTTTACAGAGCCTTCAACAATTTCAAACAAGATCAACACAAGGGCCGGAAGAAGGGACGTAATATTGGAGTCCAAAATTACGGTGAACGCCCGGGAGAAAGCAGATGAAAGCGCTGCACGTAGGGCTTTCTTTTGAGCAAGCTCTTCGCGGAGGCGCTCGTAAATCAAAACGTTCGCATCAACGGCCATACCCATCGTCAGCAAAATACCGCCGATACCAGAAAGCGTCAGCGTGGCGTTCATCATGGCGAGCAACGTCATGATCAACAACACGTTTAGGAGCATGGCTAAAATCGCGATAACACCCGCAGTTTGGTAAATGACGATCATCAGCAGAATTAGGAATACAGCGCCAATCATGATTGCCACGCCGGAGTTTACCACTGAATCCGCCCCAAGTGTAGCACCAACGGACTTTTGGCTGATGACTGTTAGGGGAGCCGGAAGAGAACCACCCCGCAATGTTAGGGCAAGATCCGTTGCCTCTTGTAGGGAAAAATTTCCGCTAATCTGGGCATTGCCATAAAGAATCTTATCGCGGAATACCGGGGCGGAAATAACGTTTTTGTCCAAGATGATGGCAAATTGCCGACCCTCATTATCGATGGACGTATTGGCCAAACTATCAGTTCCTTCGCCGTTGAAGGACATTGTGACTTTATTCCGCTCGCGAGCATCAAGGGCTTGAATATCTGTTACAGGGGCAGCATTTAGCAGTTCGCTGCCCGAGATAAAGGCCCGGTCGCGAACCAGATAAGCAAGATTATCAATCGTTACAAGTTGGCCGTTTTCATCTGTTTGAGTATGCTTGCCAAGCATGAGTTCATAAGTAGCGGGAATTCCTGGAATATCTTTGCGCAATTCGTATTCAAAAGCGCCCACTTTCATGGAGCTGGGTTTTTCAATCAGGAACTCTTGGCGAATGATTCCGGTGCCTGCTTCTGAAATCAAACTGCCGGGCTCAATGAAGTTAATAATCTCCGTGCTGTTATTCGGGTGAACAAGCCTGAACTCAAGTACAGCGATTGTGAGAAGGTTATCAATAATACGTTGGGGGTTTGTTTCGCCGGGGATTCTAACGCGAATACGGCTAGGCGGTTGTTTAATGACTTCAGGCTGAGTTAAGCCAAACTCATCCACTCGGTCGCGAATAGTTTTCAACGCTGCATCAACAGCACTTGTTTTCATGTCTGCCAAGGTCACACTCGGAATGGAGAGACGAACGATACCTTGATCCAATTTCCCGAGGTCGTCAGCCTCCAAAAGGCTTTCGTTGATGAAAATATCTGTCAAAACATCTTCAGCAATCTTGGTATCTTCGTACTGTTCTACTTGAACCAAAATTTCGTCGGTTTCAAGTTCCAAGCTCACCGTTGAGGCAATGTTTTCCTCGCGGAATTCGCTGCGAATATCGTCAGAGAGTTTTTCAAGCTGCGAATCAACCAAATCATCGGTTTCAACTTGAATCAACAGGTCAATCCCGCCCTGAAGATCCAACCCGAGCTTGATCATGCTGGGGCTTTCCAGCAGTGTTTGGCGCTGAATTGATTGTTCTTCCGTGAGTTCGTCCGGCAAGGAACTTACAAAGCTGAAGTACCGTGCCGTTGGGTAAACGGAGTAGAGGCAGAAAATCGTCACGACGAGGACGAAGATTAATCTACCGTTGAAGACTTTATCCATGGGGGGTGTATTCCTATTCTTATGGGGTAGGCCCTATTTTTTGGTTTTATTTGCTTCGGATTTTGTTGGTTCTGATTTCGTAGTTTTGTTGGTTTCAGTCTCTTTAGGTAAATCAATCACGGAAACTGAAGCACGATTGAAAACAACATGAACGCCCTTCGCGATATCTATTGTTACTGTATCCGTGGATTTTGCATCCACCACGGTGCCGTGAATACCACCGGCTGTAACAACTTTATCCCCTTTTTTGAGGCTAGAGATGAGTTCGCGCCGTTTGGTTTCTTCTTTTTTTTGCGGCATAAGGATGAAAAAATAGAACGCAACCCCAACAAGGGCAAAGAATGCAAGCATCGGGATGATCGATTGATCTTCCTGCTCGGCTGCTTGGGCTAAAAGGTGGAGGTAATTCATAGAAGAAGGATCGAGTTCTGCGGGGTGTGTAAAGTGAACCAAATTGCAGTCAACGAACAGCAATAAGAGCCGGGAAGGCTAGGGAGGTAAGGTTGCGTCTGTCAAACGGAAAGCCTTGGCTTGGTTGTAAGTTCAGAAAATAAATTTGATTTCAGCCCTATTAGAGGTGTAAATCAATGCCAAGGCCTGGTTTTTCCGAGACAACAATTTCCCCTTTAGGCTGAAGAATCGTTGTGGGGCCGCAAGGGTTATTCCCTATCAGCAGCTCGCTATCAAGATCTAATGCCACAGCAGCGCCGCCTAGGTGGGCGGCAGCGGCAATACCAACGCTGCTTTCAATCATGCACCCCAGCATTACCTGCCAACCCTGGGCGCGGGCAAAGGCAATCATTTGGCGCGCCTGCCAAAGCCCTGTGCTCTTCATCAGTTTAATGTTAATGCCATCAACTTTACCCACAAGGGGAATAAGGCTCTGCAAGTCTTGCACGTCTTCATCGGCAATTAAAGGTAATGGGCTGTGGCGCTTAAGCTCCGCAAGTTCATCATAATTGCCCATGGCAAGGGGCTGTTCAACGAACTCAATACCTAGGTCTGCGCAGGCAACAACACATGCCTTGGCCGTATCAAGGGACCAACCACAGTTGGCGTCTACCCGGATGATTTTATCGCCCGCTGCTTCTCTAATTTTGCTCAGTGTTGCCATATCGCGCTCGGCATCATCTCGGCCAAGTTTGATCTTTAGTAGGGGAAAGGCAGCCGCTTCATGCGTCTTTGCAACCATCATTTCGTCGGTATCTAAGCCAATCGTGAAGGATGACATGGTGTTTTTCGGAGCGGAAAAGCCCATAAACTTGTACAAGGGCAAGTTTACCGCCTTTGCGCAGCGGTCGTGCAAGGCTAAGTCAAACGCAGCACACGCGGCGGAATCATCAGGCGCGTAGTTTTTTGCCTTGGTGATCAGGTAATCAAAGTCAAAAACATTTTCCGGTGTTACCCAGCTTGCAAACTCCTGCAAAAGCGCTGTTGCTTTATCCAGCTTTTGGTTTTTGTACCGCACCGGAGAACATTCCCCAATGCCGCCGCCTTCCAACTCAAAAAATAAAACGTCGTTCACGGTTGTCACGCCGCGAGAAATCCCAAACGGGTGAATCAGTTTTAGTCCGTAAGGCGTAACAGTACTTTGCATGGAAACGATCTTTCTTGTTTGAATTTGATGAGCCCATTGTGAGCAATCAGTTGAAAGTGCACAACATCAAACTCACTGCGGCGTGCGATGCAGCAACTATTTTAGGCAAACTTAGGATGCTTTACAATAACCCTTGGCAAAGTGAAGGCAACTGCCAAAAGAAGAAAAATTCACCCGCAAATTTTACGGGTGAATGGTTTCGCGTTTAATAAACCTTGAATCTTTTGGGGTTTTATCACCCCCGATCGATTTAATCCTTCAACAATTCTGTATTCAGGATTAATATATCATAAACAACTCTTGGCGGACGCTTGAGGAGTTTAGGCCAAAAAACTCAACGGCGTCCTCCATAAGGTCTTGCCGGGCCTGTTCGCTGCTGATTGTCTCAAATGGGAACCCTAAGTTTATCACTTTGGATGCACCATTGAATGCAACGCCAGCTGTATCGCCTGTTCCGCCAACGTAACTAAGCACGCTTGTGGAACCACCGATTGTACCAAAGCGATCGGGAAACTCAGCATCATAGCGAGCTCCCACGCTGGGATTGAAGTTGAAACTCCCTAAACTAGCAAACGGCGCAGCGGTGCCTGTTACATTATACGTTCCAGAATCATCACCAACGTATGTTGTGAATAGGGTGTTGTTCCAAAAGGCCAAATCCCCTGCCGAGGAAATACCACTTCGGCCCAGATCATAGCCAACTTCGGCGCCGGAGATGAAGAAGTTCTTTCCGGAAGTGCTTAGGTATGCTGCGATTCGGCTTTGCTCTGTGGCGGTAATTGCATCCGTCCCGGTGGATTCTTCGCCGGCAATCCAGAATACGGCGTCGTAGCTGCCAAGTGCAACTTGGGCGCTTTCCACAGGCTCGTTTGAGGTGCTGCTAATTGCCACAGGGGTATTCTTTAGGGCTTCAGCATGTTCAATAATATAGTTGAACGCTTGAAAGGTGTGCGGCTCATGGCGGCGCAACGCTGTACCGGCGTTTGTAATATTCTGCGTGGGGATTTGCGACCGTTGATTGCGGTCGAACCCGTTTACAATCAGCACGTTATTGGAGCCCCGCTTTGCCGCAAGTGTTTCAGTGGGGAAGGATTCACCCCCGCTGTTCACGGCAGCAACGCGGAAGTACACCGGCTCGTTTGTCGGAATGCTTGAAAGGTTCGTTGTGGTTCCAGCAACGGCGGTTCCGTCATCAAAACCGAATCCGTTGCTGCTGCGGTAAACCTTATAGCCCGTGGGGCTTGCGCCGTTGAAACCACCCGCCGGGCCTGCGCTCCAGCTTAGCTGTGCGGTGCCGTTGGGTTGCATAATTACGCGGAAGTTTTGCGGCGTTTCGGGCGGGTAAGCTAAGGAAATCGTATCGCGCTGAGCAAAGTAATCGATTATGCCTTGCGTAATGGCGCGTGCGGTGATTCGGCGGAACTCGGGCTCGTTGTAGGCGGTGGAATCTGTTACGTTGTCGTGGAAAAGCCCTTCAAGTAGAAAGCCGGGAAGCCCTGTGCCAAGGCTTGCCTGGTTGTTTTCACCGAAGTTGGTTTCATTTTTCCCGCGAACAGTCCATGTTTCACCTGTGAACCAAAGTGTGTTCACGGCATTATAAATTTTGTTGTGCAAGATATTTTGAAACGTAATTGAAGCTGCCGTTGCCGATGAATGGCGGAACGAGGAAAGCCCGCGAGCCGTTCCGTTGAAGGCATTGGTGTGCCAGGCAATATACAGAGCGTCTTCAACGCTGGCATCCTTTTGACTGTGCTCCCACCGGGCATACTGGGGTCTGTCAGACCACCCGCCGGATTCATCGTCGCTTCCCGTGTAATGGCTTCCGCTGGCGCCCATGCCGTTGAACTGGAGGTACAGAACGGCTTCTTCTTCCCACCGGGGCCTACCCGATATACCGTTGCCCCCCGAATGGCGGGCAAAATCACCCATGCCACCGCCCCAGCGAACTGCATCGGCGCTAACGTTTGTTGCTGATGCATCGGTGGTAGAATTAGTCAGCACCACCTTGCGTTCATTCTCAGGAGCACCCGCTTCAAAGTACCAGTTGCCGAGTAGAACCCAAGTAATGCCGTCAATCGTTTGGTCCATGCGTACTTCGCTCACGCCGCCGCTGTGGTGAACGAAATACTGTGCATCGTTGGCGCGGGCGCTAAAGGCGGTCCAACTTGCGTACACGTTGTAAAAGCCGTCCTCAGGGATTACGGCGGTCCAAGTGGCTGTTGCGGTGGGTGCGCCGGTTGTAACGCCGCTGGATAAGCGGTTTTGGCCTGAGCCTTGGTTGAAGGGGTTGATTGTAACGCCGTTCCACGAGGGCCCTGTTTTCTGTACAAATCCCGCTAAGGATGAATTTGCCCACGTCCCCGTTTCAACGTACGTGCCGTTAGCGGGGTTGCTTACTCCGTCGCTGTTATCCACAATAACCATATTCGTTTGGTGATCTGATTCGCGAACAGTCATAACTTTAGCGCCCGCATTGCGCAGCGCCGGAAGAACGTAGAGGTTCATAAATTCCGCGCTGTCAAAATCTTCAAGCGTGCCGTGAGAATCCCCCCGTTGCACACGGTAGCGATCCAGTGGGCTGGTATAATCATCAAACCAGCCGTGAGATTGGTTGATGAAGATCGTTTTTCCTGAAAGCGAGCCGGTAGGCTGACCAGGGTTAATGACGGGGAGTTTTTTCTGGTTGTCGCGGGTTGCGGGTTTCCCTAATTCCTTGGACATTTCCATGGAGGCTTCGTCCACCACGGGCTCAAGCACGGGCATTGGTTCCAGCGGGAAAACCTCATCCGGCTCTAAAAAGCGTTGAGAGTCTTCATCCCAGAAGTACAGATAAGTGCCGGTATGCCCTTCATTTAGCAGTGCGTGCAAAAATTCCCCGCCCATTAGGTACGTTCTGTAGCGGGTGTGCTCCGCGGAATCCGTGAATTGTTGAGGAAGCTTTAGGTAGATGGAAACACGTTCAGCTGTGCCGGATTTTTCGTAGGCGGAAACCTCCACCTTTTCCAAAGTCGTCCCTGCGGGGATTGCTGAAATTGCCTGACCTTGCGAAGTTTTTTGGTTGGCACGCGCCACCGCAGCCTCAACTAGGGTTGTTACTCGCTCAGTATCCCCAGATTTTGCAAATAACTCGCGAATCTCCGTGTATACACATTTGCCTTCAACGGGTGATCCGTGCCAACAGGCGCTTGCGTAGTCGGGCGCTAATGCAAGAGCCGCTAAAACTAAAGAAGAATTCAACGTAATTTTTTTTGAGAACATTATCTTTCCAACTTTATACTAAAATAATAAATCAGCATAGCGGGTGAACAGGACAATGCAACCGGGAAAAAATTTGATCCGTCCAAGTTTTTGACTGATTGCTGTTTCCCAGTTCGTTTTATTGACACGTTGCAGACAAAATCAGCCCCTCAAGCTCTTGAGCTCGGGCTCGCCAGGACCAATGGGAAACGGCGTCGTGGCGGGCGTCCGAACCCAACTTTTGGGCTAAAGTTGGATTCAGCAATAATCGCCGAATCGCCTTTGCTAACGCAGCGGAATCATCCACCGGAACAAGAAGGCCGTTTGCTTCATGCTCTACCAACTCCACGCACCCTGCCACCGGCGTTGTGATTACAGCGCAACCTGAACTCATTGCTTCCAGCAAGGCATTGGGCATTCCTTCGTACCGCGTCGGGAAAACGAAAACGCTCGTCTTTTGGTACAACTCAACCAATTTCTGCCTTGCTTGCCAACCGGTAAACTCAACTCGGTGATCCAAGTTGTTTTGCCTTAGAAACAACTCAAGCTTGGCCCGCTCCGGCCCTTCGCCAGCCAGCACCATTTTCCACGCTAAATCACGCACCTCAACCAGCGCTTTACCCAGAACATCCAGCCCTTTTTGAGTTGTCATTCTACCGGCAAAAAATAGCATCGGCTCTTGCGAATTTGGTTGATTGCCAGAAGAGTTGCTAGTGGGGGAGAACCGTTCAGATTCCACACCGTTGGCAACAACATCAATTTCTTTGAAAGGGAAAGCCCTCTGCGCCATGAACCTAAGCCCTTTGCTGTTGGCAACAGCACGGGCGCATTGGGCAACAATTAGGGCATTTAGCGGGTAGGTAACGGTATGCAACAGGCGCAACTCTTTGCCCAGAAACCCGGGAACATCCCCACCCCGAAACAGGGCAATATGGGGAATTCCAAAAAACCAGGAAATTGGCAGCGCCGGAACTCCCGAAGGAATCGTGTGGAAGCTAATGATTGCATCCGTGCGGCGAAAGTCGTTTCGGCGGAGCAACTGCCAAAATGCGCTGAAAATGTATGTACACATTTCATGGGGCCTGCAACGCCCGGCCTCTTTCCGCAGCACTGGCAACCGGCGAATTCTTAGGCGCCCGCCTGAGGGGTAAAGTCTTTGAGTGCGCTTAGGGAGATTCGCAAAGGCAGAGGTCAGCACCTCCACCATATGCCCTTGGCGAGCGAGTTCTTCTGCTAAGAATTTTGATCCGGTACCAGCGCCGCCGCCGATGGGTGGGTACTCGTAATTCAACATGATAAGCCGCATGGGGCGCTTCATGAAGACAACTTTTTACGAGCAGAACGTTTTTTAGCATTAGCTACAGTTTGTTCTTTCTCCCCAGAACGCAGTACTTCACGGGTAAAATAAAGGGGCCGTTGTTTTACTTCTTCAAAAATCCGCCCCACATATTCTCCTAAAATACCCAGCGTAAACAGCTGAATGCCCCCAAAAAATAACGTGATTATCGCCAAAGAGGCCCACCCCTGAACCGTGCTTCCCATGTACCAATTGCGCAACACTGAAAGCCCATAAAAAAACCCCACAAACGATGCCAAAAAACCCATGTAAGTTGCAAGTTGCAGCGGAATGGTGCTGAAGCTTGTAATGCCGTCTTTCGCTAAGTGCAGCATTTTGCGAAGCGGGTATTTGGTTTCACCCTTGTGGCGCGCCGCACGTTTGTAGGGCACACCCACGGAGCGGTACCCAACCCATGAGAACAACCCGCGCAAAAACCGGCTCCGCTCGCGTATGCTGAGCAGGCTATTCAGGGCTTGGCGCGTAATCAGGCGAAAGTCCCCGGTATCCATGGGGATGTTAATTGCAGTTAATCGTCGCAAAACGCGGTAGAACAAGGCGGCGGTCGCCTTCTTGAAAAACGATTCCCCCCGGCGTTCACTGCGCACGGCGTACACAATGTCAAAGCCTTCGCGTTGTTTGGCAATCAGTTTAGGAATCAGCTCGGGTGGGTCTTGCAAGTCGGCATCCATCATCACCACAAGCTCGCCGCGGCACAGCTCCAGCCCCGCAGTTAGGCAAACTTGGTGACCAAAATTCCGTGATAAGCGCACGCCCACTACGCGGTCATTCTCCCCGTGAAGAGCCTCAATCAACTCCCATGATCCGTCCGAACTGCCGTCGTCCACCAAGACGAGTTCATAACTCATCCCCAATTTTTCGCAAACGGCCTGCACTCTGGAATGCAGCACCGGCAAATTCTCCACTTCATTGTATATCGGGACAACGATTGAGAGTTCGGGGGAAGGGGAATTGAGGGAAGACATCGTCAGTTTAGGGCATCATTTCTAGGGAATAGGGAACCATGAAAAACGGAAACCAAGCAAGCGCAAGCCGATTAGATTAAAGTTTTGCCAAGAAGGCTTCCATTTCCTTAGCCGCTTGTAAATCCCCCATTTCGTTTGCCACGGACTTACCCAGCTCATAAGTCTCTCGGGCTTTAGCTACCTCGCCGTTTTTGCGGTATGCATCGCCCAAAAACCGGTATGCAGCTGAATACTCAGGGTTTAGCTGCACGCAAGTCGTTAAACTCGCTGCCGCCTGTTGAAAGCGCTTAGCCTCCAAATACTCCCGCCCCAACATAAAATGCGTCAACGGATCGCGAGCCTGCTCCTCATCCTCTAAAAAAGCCTCAAGCCGCTTAATTTTTTCCGCATTATCCATGGTTTGTTTCCTGAACTTGAAAGTATGTAATTTTTCTAATAGTCGTGTATTAATTCAACGCGTCAAGGGAAGCTGAATTAAGCCGCTACTGAATCTTTAGTGTAAAATTAAGTTCTCACACAATCTTGTTAATTATTCAACACATAATTGACAAAATTAAATTCATTGTTAGAAAGATATGCTAGTGCCAAATAAATTTTGTCTAAGTCATTTTTATTTTTCACTTTCCCCTGAAATTATGCCGAAAGCCGTTTTTACCCGCAATGGCGAAGTTTACGTTGATTTATCTGTACAAGGCTAAACTATTTTATTCTGAATGTTTCACTTATATTGCAGTCACCGGGGATCACTATTGACAATTCAGCCACAGAAATTGTTGATGATCACGAAATTCATGATTATAATCTTTGGACTAGTACGCCAAAATAGTACGCCTCCCCTTCAGGAAAACACCAATGACGATACGAATGTTCGAAAAATTTACTCTGGCCTTTCTTCTTTTAGCAACCCCACTGATTGCTGGTACAACTTTACCCGGCACTTACTTCATGCAAGAGGGGGCAGGGTTGAGCAGGTCCAACGGCGATTTTGTGAGTAATTCCGCCACTGGCTTGAATGCGCCATACCGCTATTATATTGAAGTACCGCCGTTGTTGCCGAATTTGACCGTTGAATTATTTGATTCTGACATCGGCCTAGGTGCGGACGAAGCCGCTAATACTGGCGCTCCGGGAAACCGAGACCGTTCTTTCGGCGGTGCGGCTGCCTATAATACCCAAGTGACTTACCGCCTAATTGACCCCCTTGGCGTTACGGTGCAATCGTTGACGCGAGATAACACCAACGGAGTGGATAACGGCTGGGAGTTGCTTGCCTCCATTCCAACGCCCCTCAACGGCCATTGGTTGTTGGAGGTGGATATGTCCACCGCAGTAACAACGGGTGATGACATCAACGGCTTTGGCATTCGTGCGCACGATGGCGACTCCGGCAGTGGCGGGGTGGAATTAAATATTTATGCCGAGAGCTTTATTATTTTAGGGACCCACGCCCTACCAAATAACATTGCCATTACTTACTATAAATACCCTTACATTACATCAGGTTGCGAGTGCTACTATCGGGATTTTGATGCTGATGACCAAGCAACCTTTACAGACTCTTGGATTGATTTAGAAAGCCGCAACGGCGCGTTCAACCCACCGGCAACAAATTTCTTATCAGCCGATAATGTTTGGAATACGAAACAGTTTGTAGGTTTTGCGGATGATGGGGCCCCAGCTGCGGGGATTCTATCCGATGGGTATGGCATTTGGCCTTCTGAATTTAGGGTTGATGGTGTTACGCGAAACGGTTCTAATTACATTGGCTATTATGTTGCTGCTTTTAATGCCCCTGGTGCACCGTTTCAAGCGGGCGACGTTGACTATGAACCCACAAATCAGCCAGAGGAAAATTCCTTCCGGATTTACTTGCCTCGTGATGGTTCCACTGTTGCAAACCCTGTAGCTCCCGTGCAACCTTATGTTCGCCAGTTTGTGTATGATGTAGTATCAGGCCCTAATCCGCCCGTGCTTCTTCAAAATACCTTCCTGCGAATGAATGTTGAAGTTGTAAATCCTACGCCCTTCCCGATTACTTTTTCACCAACTAATGTTGTCACCGTGAATGTTCCTAGCCCAAGGGTTGAGTACCAAGACAACGGCACTCACCCTGCGGCGTTTGCCACTCAGGGAACTGTACTTACAGACCCGGCAGATGGCGGAAACGGCAACATCACCTGGAACCCGGGCATTGTTGCGCCGGGGGCAACAGCCCGTTTAGAATACCGCATTCGCGTTCGCCCTACTGCAGACAACCAAACAACGATGATTACCGGAACGCCGGCCTTGGATGGCACCACGGCTCGTTTTGTTGATGGAACTGGTAACTTCGTGCAATCCCGCGCAACCTACACGTTCGGCCCAATTTGCCAGCTCTCCCTAGTTTCTGGCCTAAGTGGCACAACGCTTTCCGTGGATTTACTGGAGGTTCAAACTGAAGCGCTGGAAAACGGTTCCATTCGCCTAGTTTGGGAAACCATTGATGAAGTTGAAAACGCTGGCTTCGAGGTTCTCTCCGCCACAAGAAGTGGCGACGTGTTTGTGGAAGGCGATCTTCTTACACTTTCACCCATTCCTTCAATCGGTTCAAGTGGTGGCACGTACGAGTGGATAGATGATCGTGTGTTCCCTCTTTCAGGGAACCAAGAACGTGGTTACTATTTGGTGGATATTGATTTCTCCGGCCTTAGAACTTATCACGGCCCCTACCTTGTCACGGGAACTAAAGCCGTGTTGAGTGGCATGAACGATTGGACGATGTTCAACTAAGCCTGCCCAGTGTAAATACATCTTGCCAAATCTGGAGTTCGTTTTTGAAGAACCTTTCAACCTGCATTACAGCCATCATGGGTGCGCTTATCCTAAGCACACCCATGATATTGCTGGCAGATTTACAGCTTATATCATCAACGCCCGGCAATAAAAGTTTTGTATTGAGTTACGTACCAAAACCGGTCAACATAAGAGGATCCATTCCTTCGCTTCCGCCGGATTTACAAGACCTTGTTTCTGAAAAGGCTCTTCGCTTTGCTGAAGGGAAAATTCTATACCCTTCCAGCAGTACTTTTATCCCGCTGGAATATGCAACGGATTCCGCTGATTGGCTGATTGAAGCGGAGGAAGAATTGTTGTCTCGGGCAACGCTCACGCCGGCTCAACAAGGAAACACATACGGGTTGTTTCTCACAGTTGCAGGAAGCAAAAAATCACCCTCTGGAACTTTTACGCTAACATCAATTGGTTCTTCACAACCGATCAGCGCTACAAAAGCAACTCCCGCTGTGCTGCCGCTTCCACTGGGTTCGCAACAATTGCTCTATTCAGGGCCTGCAGGCATTCGGCAGGTTTCCCTTGAAGATTTACCCAACACTGCTACGCCACAGCTTTTATGGCATGGTGCAACGCTCTCCTTCGGTGGCGAGCTTGCAGGAAATCGGTGGTTTTATGCGCCCTACAATGCTTCAGTTTCCGCAGAGCATGACGCCATTTTTGTAAATCCAATATCTGCTTCGCCCTCGCCGATGATGACATCACGTCCGGCATTTTCTACGCTTTCTCCCGAGTCTTCGGAAGTTGCAATTCCCCGTTCTGTTCTCCATGAACCAGCCCTAACTTACGAGCGCGCTGCTCCGCTCCCCTTGGGAACTCGCACGGTCATTTACCGTATTGCCCAAGGCCAAACCAAGCAAACAACTGTTTCCCTTGTGGATGCCGTAACAACAGCACCCATTGAAATTACCATAGGTGTGGCCGGGCTAAACACGGTGGGGAATGATCCCGAACACATTGCGTATTTTTCAATTGAAGATGAAGCTGAAACCGGGCAAGCGGCTTGGGGTGGGCGAACAACCGCAACCGCAACGTTGCGGCTTAACGAGGCGCCATTGCCTGATAACAGCGGAGCCCCCCCGGCGATGTTTACTAATCAAGCTGGGGAGAAAAAAAACACCGCTAAAACGCCCTTTCCACCCGCGCCACTCAATCTGGTGATCAACCATTCGGTTCCCATCAGCACCATTTCCAGTTTTGTTGATCTACAATTGTTGGATTACATTTATGTGGAATACCAAGGTTTTCCTCGGGTTCAAGGAGGCACTGCCCACCTGTCCCTCAACGAGCTAACGTCCCCTGTCCCCCGACTTGTTACGATTGGTGGTTTTCCTTTGGGAACAACGCCAGAGCAAGTACTACTGCTTGATGTTACTACGCCCACGGCTCCGGTGCAAATTCTTGGGGCTCAGGCCTTTTCAGATTCCACCGGCGGAGTTGCGTTGGAGTTTGAAGCGGGCCCCGGCGCTGCGCAATTTGTCGCTCAGCTTGTCACCACCCTTCCGCCCCCTGTTGCCATGCAGCCAACCCCTCAGCTGCCCACTCTTCCGCCGTTGCTTAAAGGCATCTACGTTTGTAGCCCTGAACTACAGCCGGCACTAGCGCCCTTACTTGCGCATCGCGGTGAAGGGTACGTGGTGCTGGATCCAGCTGCGGCTTACGCCGTTTACAACAACGGTCAAGAATCCCCTGAGGCCCTACGAGATGCCCTCGCGGCCCTTGTTGCAGCTGCCCCCAACCGAGTGGACTTCCCCACAATTTTGCTTGTGGGGCACGCAACGTTTGATCCCGCAAATCTAATGGGCTTAAAAACCGGCCCGCAAGTTCCCACCTTTATTGAAGAAAGCGTTGATACCGGCTTCACAATTGAAAACTCCATAGATTTCCCCTACGGTCTTCTGGCCGGAAACGATCAACTGCAAGACGCCCAAGTGGGCCGGCTCCCTGTTCGCGATGCCGCAGAACTCACCATTGCGATCAACCGAATCATCGCCTTTGAAACGCAACTTCAGCCGTTGCAGCATGTTCGCCCGGCGCTGTTTGTGACCGATGACGACGCCGATATCCTTCCCGATGCCGCGTTGTGGCCTCAGCTTTTTGCCCCAACTGGAACGCCCTACACCGAAATCGTGATTGATACGCTTAGCAACGGCGCAGCAGAGCAAGTTGCCTTTGCTGATGCCCTGGCACAAGGCCCCGCCGGCGTTTCCCTTGTGCTCTACACAGGGCATGGAAACACCACCTTCTGGGCCAGTGAACGAATCATCACCACGCAAGAAGTCCCTAACCTACTCACGGAAAACAAATGGCCCATTGTTGCCACCTTCACCTGCTTGAATGGGAATTACGCCGTACCAAATGCCACGTTGCGATCCCTTGGTGAGGCGTGGTTAATTACCCCAAACGGCGGCGCATTGGCCAACCTAACACCCTGCAGTGTGGATTTCTACCTGCCGCAAAAAAACTTCTCCGTACTCTTTCTCAACACCCTAGCCGAGCCGCAAAGCACCCGCCCCAAAACCATCGGCGATGCCCTAACCCGCACCCGCGTCGCCCACACTTTGGCTTACCCCGATCAAGGAATCACAAACAACCTCTACCTGCTCTTCGGCGATCCAGATAGCCCCCTAGTGCTCCTCCCTGCGGATTCTCACCTACAAGACCAATGGCATTTGTTTTGATCATCAAACCCCAGCAACACCCCGGGAGCGCCAAGCCCCAGCTCGGTATAATCAAAAACTAATCATTAAACTGTACAAGTCCAAAAGTAAGGAATGCATCAAGGCGCATCAATGTTTAAATTCTGGATAAAAACAGAAAAGGCGCCCTGTTACCAAAGCGCCTTTTTTCATGTTTGATGAGCCTAAGAGTTTTGGTTAGTTATCCAGAACTATCCAATAGTTTCCGCTGAGGTTCACTTTGTACTCCACGGTGGCGGGGGAGCCTCCGGAGGTGAGTTCGTTTCCGGCTGCATCGGAGATCTCGGAGGGGACAAGTGTCACTGTGACGTCGCCGGAGTCTGTTGCGCCGTTCACGGCGATTTGGTAGGTGTTGTCTGCCGCGGGGCCAACGGGGGTGATGATTGCTGAGAGTGTCCCTGGGGCAGTGGATGCGCTGAGGTCAATCGCGCTTAACGGTAACGTAACGGTTGAAACGTTGTCGGCGAAGGAAACCTCAAACACGATGGGTAGAGCGTTAGTGGGGTCTTGCTGACCAGTGACAGGCGCAAGAGCGGCGTCGATTGTGGGCGCGGTGGCATCAAGGAGGATCTCCACCACGGCGGAGGCGGCGTTTGCGTTACCTGCCAAGTCCGTGGTTTGGCCTGCAGGGTACTGGAAGGATTTGACTCCGTCCCCACCCGTCAAGTTTACGTCGAAGGAATACGTACCGCCGTCGATTGTTTGCAGATTCGTGATGGTGACACCCGAGGTAAGGAAGTCGCTTACGGAAGGAGCGGCCACATCTTCAAGGAAATCAATTTGGCGTCCGTTAATTGCAGTGTTATTCGTAAGAGCAGGGAAGGTGTTAAACACGGGGGTGAAGACGGATTTGTCGATTGTGTAGGCTTCACCGGTGTTGAAGTTGCCGTTGAGGGTATTGCTCGCCGCGTCGATAATGGTGTCATCGTCCAGCACATCAAGGCGAATCGTTCCGTCGCCGGTGCCTGTGTTGACCGTTACCGTGTAGGTGGTTCCCAAGCCTGCGATGTTCGTGACACTTGCGGCTGTAATTCCACCCGTGATGGTGAGTTCAAAGTCGGTTGCATCAACCCCTGTCACTGCTTCGCTGAAGACGACCGTGAAGTCCACTGAGGCGGCGTTGGTGGGTGAGGAGCCGGCTCGTGTAACGCTGGCGACCGTGAGGGCGGTGGTGTCGACGGAGAAGACGTCGTCGTCGGCGGCGACGAGC
>DAIOTT010000062.1:0-577 GCA_036751885.1 Candidatus Sumerlaeota bacterium | reverse complement strand
GGAGTTCCCTGAATCGCGAAGAAACCACCCCCTGAAACTGTTCCCGTGATTTGATTGCGACCCGCGCTTAAGGTTTGAGTTGCAACCAATGTCCAAGGGCCTGCGAGAGAAGAGGCTTGATAGAGCTGAAGACTCCCCTCCACAAGACCCGTGATCTCCGCGTCCGTGTATTTGAATGTTACGTCTGCAGATGTCCAACCGGTGCGATTTGTTCCGATTTCCCAAACCACGTTGGCGGTATCCGTAATGTTGGAAATTCCTGAGTTGTTGCGGGTAAGTGTCACTGTTTGAGTGGAAACATTCGTGCCATCGGCGAAGTCGATGAACGTGCGAGAATCGGGGGTGGAGTCATTGCTGCCGTCGCCGGTGATGCCGATGGCTTGGCGAGGGGCGTTGCCCGCGAGGGCGATGGAGCGATAGGTGGCTGAAGCAGGAGGTGTCGCGGTGCTGAAGATGACGTAACTCTCTCCCGCATTAGAATCGCCATTGGGATCAGCATCTGGCGCTCCCACAATCAAGTCCGCAAGGCCGTCGCCGTTGACGTCCCCCGCTCCAGAAACGGAACGACCGGAGGAAT
>DAIOTT010000061.1:0-18878 GCA_036751885.1 Candidatus Sumerlaeota bacterium | reverse complement strand
TCTGCCTCGGACCATACCCTGTCAAACTTGCATTCATCATACCCGGTGAATCCCCAAAATTGGCCATCGTCAAATATAGGGATCGTGAGTATGGATTTGATCCCTTGGTTTTTTAAAAAATGTCTGGTGGGATTTTCCTCTGCTAGATCCTTTATGATACCTATAAAAGGGAGACCATTTATCATTGGTTTAGAAAAATCCCCGAAAACTTCCACATCCCCATTGGTTCTAACCCGAAACACATCGTTGCCATTCGCGAATTCCGACAGAAAGATGAAATTATCTGCCCCGGTTGAGCGCACGGTAAGTTGAACATCATCATAGAACTGACTTCCCGCGCCAACGTTGAGTGTATCAAGATCAACAATAAACCCACCGGGAATGCGGACTTGGTTTTCCTGCGCAAGAACTTCCACCATGTTTCCCGTATTACTGGAAAACGTGTTGGAAATGAGAACATCCCCATCTTGCTGGGCGCGAATCATGGAATTACGGGAATTGTCTCGCAGGTTCAAAATGTTTATATCATCAACATCAGAATCAATCAACAAACGATCCGTTGTGGTCGGCGTACCAAAAATTGCCGTATTGCCCGTTCTATTCACAACAAGAGCCGGATCGCCTGCGGAGTCCGTTGCCTCTAGTATATTCGTAACGTTGGGATTACCCACCACTTTTAGCCGCGCCGAGGTGGTTGTATCGCCAACGGAGATCGTTCCGTTTTCGCTGGTAACAGTAACGGCTTGAACGCCCGCCGCACTTGAAAGCTTTGTAAGCCGAAGTTCAGAGAGATTGATCTCGCTGCCATTGGTTAGTGAAATGATGCCCGTGGAGGCGTTGAACGTTCCCGTTGTGCCGCTCTCTGTGGCGAAATCAGCCGTGGCAGCCGTTTCTGCAGAACCAGCTGTGATCGCGTATTGTGCGTAGGGATTTGCATCCAATTCCAAGCGGGGGGAAAGCGTTTGCAGCGCAGTTCCATCGGCCCCAACCCGTGTTTCCAAGAAACGCCGTTTGCCTATAAACGCAGAATCACCAAAGTTCAATGAAACAGTGAAAACCCCATTCAACACCTGAACGTTGGAGATTGTTTGTGTAACACCAATCTGGTTTCCAGAGCTAAGCGCATCGTAAAGGCGGAATTCAAAATCATAAATGCCAGTAGCAGGAACGCCTTGATTTGTGAGCGCACCTTGATAAGGAAATTGGCTGGTAAGATCCGTTTGGGCTGGCAAAGAGCCACAAAGTGAAGCAGCAAGCAGAAAACAAATCGCAAAGCTTTTTGTATTTTTGAACGTAAACATGGGTTTTTCCTTATCGGGTAGAACGTTTTTTGTGGAGCTGATTGCTGCACAATCATTTATTGGTGGTGAATCACTTTTGGGCCAAATTCCTGGTGTGCAGAACGACGTTGATTATTCCCTTACTCGCCTAAAAACATCCAAACGGATGCAGCGATGTTTTCAGGCAACACCGTGACAATAAGCGTGCAGGAATCTGAAAGGCCAACATAATCTGTCACCGTGTAGGTGATTGTGTTTTCGCCTAAATCTGCCTCGGTAAAGATGGTTTTGGAAAGGGAGCGAAGCGCAATGCCCACATTATCAGCACTCCCTGCATCCACTTGGGATTCAGTCAAAACCGCCGTTCCAGCGGTAAGCTTTATTGTAATATTTTGGCAAACTGCTGTTGGACTAAATTGGTCATAATACCCAAATCCCGTTTGAATGACTGTGCTTCCTTGTTGAGTGGAACCCAAGCCGGGTTGGCCAATTGTGGCGGTTATCCGGTAGTCTGCGCTTGCTTGAGTTCCAGCGCCGTTTGGGGTTTCACTACGCGTTACATTTAGTTGCCCATGGGCGCCGGTGGCAAAAACCACAAGACTTGCACCCAACAATAGAAACGGCTTCACGCCATGTTTACTTGAATGATGCATTCATGTTTCCTTCAGTTGTTTCTGAGTTTACAACATCAGCATTTGAAGAAGAACGCAATCCTATAAGATGCTTCGTACCCCGTTCGTGGGGAATCATTCAGGTTTCTCAAGCGCTTCCAGTAATTCCTCTACTTTTTGAACGAGCTCTTCTTTGGAAACATCAGTCAGAAACTCAAAGAGCTTCTTGCCATTTTCATCGTAAAAGAATGTCGCGGGTAAACCTCCCGACCATTCATCGGAGAAAAACGGGAATGTTTCCTGGCTATCAACCTTCAGCGATAAAGAGGGGTACGTAATGCCTAAGCGTTTCAAACTTGTTGTGGTTGCCTTTTCAGCTTCGTCCAAATAGGCATCGTAATCCATTGAATAGCCAACCACCTTTACACCCTTTTCGGCGTATTGTTCGTGAACAGCTTGGAAATAAGGCATTTCCGCCAAGCACGGCGAGCACCATGTTGCCCAATAGTTTATGATCAACAACTTCGAGCCGTGAACCTTGGTCAACGCGATTGCCTCGTCTTTTTCCACCAACCGCGTTTCACCCGGAGCCGGAAGCTTTACGGTTGTGATTGAACCTTGAGCGGGTTGGGAACTTGGTGCATCAACGGGTTGTTTTTCAGAAACGGTATTTTCAGCAGGCAAAACCGGCTGACTTGAAGCACCTAAAGCGGGCGCAGAAGTTTGTGCAAACGCTATTTGCGTTGTAATCAATAATGTGGAACTCAGTAAGAAGATGGATCGCATGTGAAGTATCGTCGCTTTTCGTTTTATTATACTAATACCATAGAGAAATCCCTGCCCAATTGATATATTAATCCCCCTCTCTAAAAATTGCCACGAGTTTTGATTACACGATTTGTATTATACGAAAACAACAAGGTAGATTTCACGGAATTAAGAAAGCACCCAGCGATCAATGAATGACACAATACTAATAATTGGGGCAGGAATGGCCGGGCTTTCTGCGGCTCGGGAATTGACCTCACAGGGCTTAAACGTTCGCTTATTTGAAAAAAGCAACGGTGTTGGCGGCAGAATGGCCACGCGGCGATTCGCAGGCGGAACCCACGATACCGGAGCCCAATATATTTCCGTAAGAACCAGCGAGTTCCAAGAAGTTATGGACGAAGCCCTTGCCGCTGAGGCAGCGAAAATTTGGGCTTACGGTTTTTCCATGCAGCACGAACCGCCTGTACTTTCCCACCCAAGGTATTGCGGAACGTTGGGTATGACAAGCTTACCCAAATATATGGCGAATAACCTGAAGATAAACTGCGATTGGAAGGTAAGCCGCCTTGAGCAAAAACACTCTAATTGGATTGTGCACAAGGAAAACGGCGAAACCGCCGAAGGGTGCGCCCTGCTGATTACAGCGCCGGCTCCGCAAACCCTTGAACTACTTTCTACAATCAACCAAACCACCGAAAAAATCCACACCAGCGACCTAGAAACGGTGCAGTACGACCCCTGCATTGCCGTTGTTTTGGCCTTAGATAACATCCCAAACGTACCTGAACCGGGTGCCATGTTTATTACGGAGGGCAAACTACGATGGATTGCTGATAATCAGAAGAAAGGCATTAGCCAACGCCCCAGCATAACGCTACACGCCAGTGCTGAATACAGCAGAGCCCACTATAACGACTCCGACGATGAGCTGTTGGTTGCCCTAGCGAGTGAGGCAAAGTCATTTTTGGGCATGAGCAGAATTTTAGAGGGCCAAGTGCGCCGCTGGCGGTACAGCCAACCCAGCAGAACTTGCCTGAAGCCCTTTGTTGTTTGCCATTCCGCCCCGCCGTTAGTTGTTGCTGGGGACGGCATGATGGACAGCAAGGTTGAAGGAGCGTTTCAATCGGGTTTACAAGCTGCACGCTGGCTAACAACTACCCTTTCAGGCTGAATTGATTCATCAATTGCACATTGGTAAAAATGACCGTGGGGTCTGCCTGTAAACCAATTGTGTTGGCTCACAAAACAGACCCCACGGTCATCAGAGAGAGAAGAGAAAATTGTTTTTGGTTGAACCTTTCAGAACATTCGGAACGGCAATTTACAGCCGAAAAGAAGAACTATTTACGCTCCAACAGCACTCATCCTTTCCGCAACATCGCGGTAACCGCGGTCGCGTTCGTACAGTAACTTCAAGTTTTTCAGTGCATCGCGCTGTTTGCCTTGTAATTCATGGAGCTGATAAAGCTGGTAAAATCCCTCTTTCATCAACGAATCCGAAGGCATAAAGTGTTGATCGATGACTTTTTCCAAGGCTTCTTGGGCGCCGATGTACAACTTTAGCTGCATCAGGGCTTTTGCCCGATAAAGAAAAAGCTCCCCATCATGGTTTTCCGAGCGCGTAACTTGGTCTGTAATGCCCACCACGTAACGGGCGTTGTCTTTGGTGGAATACGTGAAGTCCATCATGTAGCGGGCGGTGTAAAGTCGCACATCCAAATCAAGGGGGTTTGCGTGTAAGTAACTTTTCAAATAAGGAATGGCGCGGTGGGGCGAGCCAACCTCAAGGCAAAGCTCCGCGTGAATCATCATGAATGACTTGTACTCAGGCCCAAAGGTTTTGTTGATTGATTCGCCCAGTTGAATGCCGATTGAAACCGGTATTTCGTAATTGAAGAAATATTTGCCGAGCTGTTTTTTTTCTTCCAAGGCTTCTTCTAACAGCTTGATTGAGTTTAGCGGCTGCTTGGATTGGTACTCAACAATGGCTAAGAATGCCCGTTCATCGGGGTGAGTAATATGCCAAAGCAACTGCTGGGCGCGCTCTAGTTTTCCCTTTTGGTGGGCTGCAACTGCACGAACAAGAGGCTGAGTTTTGTTGTAAAGTCTTTGAAAAGGGAGAAATCGCCGTTGTTTTTGTGGCGTGGAATGGGTTCCTGAAGCTGTGGTGTCATCATCGTGTACTACACCGATTTTCGTAAAAATCCCCCCCCGGTTACCGAGGGTAAACAAGATGCCTGTTTTCAGCCGTTGCCCTGATTCGGTGGAGTTTGTCCCGGGTGAAATCATTTATTGCTCCGTGAAACCCTTTTAGCGTGTAAGTATCGTTACATGTGCCAAATTTCATGGGTAGACTTGTACACAAGTTTTGATTTGTAAAGCGAAATTGCAGGGGTTGAATAATCTTTGTCGCATTTTTTTGAGAATATTTTTGTTTATCAATGTTGCGGTGTATGCATCGAAAATTTACGCGCAACCTGATCTCCGATATACTCAACAAAATAATGAATAATCTCGGTTGTCTTTTGGTATTTCTTCTAGAAGATAAAGTCCCAAATACTCCTTATCGATTCGAAAGAGGTTAGACTAATGAATGCGCAACGCAGCAACCAACTTATTCTGATCGTTTCAATATTACTTCTGTTTGCCTTTATTGGTGTGATTTATACCGCCAACACAAAAACTTCAAGCACTCAAGATACCCAAAGTGCCAACTCTGGTTCGCAGCAAAATCGCGGAATCAATCAATCATTACAAAATTCTGAACCGGTGAATACTACCGGCGCAAATACCACTCAACCAACACTCAGCGAACCTGAGTCGGAGGTTCCTGAAGCTTCCGATGATGCTACAGTGTTGGCGGGAGCATTGAAGCCTTCAAAAAATGAGGAGCCCGAAATTGACGGCCTTAGGCTTATTGTGACAGGAATTGTGAAGGACGAAGCCGGAATGCCGATTGAAGGCGCAATGGTTCAAACCGAGAACTTTTATCTTCAACTTGCTAAACAAAACGAGGAAGCTGGGCAGAATTTTCAGGCGACTACCGACGCTGATGGAGCCTACAAACTGGTTTGCAAGGCTGAGTATTTTCAAACAATAAAGGCAACCGCCACGGGGTTCGGCTCTGATTCAAAAAGCTTTATGTTTCCCGATAGTATGAATCAGTCCGGAAGCACGGAGCGCCGAACTCATGATTTTACACTTGGTGAAGAAAAAGTCATACTAGTCCGGGTTCAAAATCAAGAGGGCAACCCCCTTTCAGGCGTTGAAGTAAAGGCGATCAAAAATACTGGCGCGGCGAAACTTATCAACCCTGAAGAGATTGACATCCCCACGGTGGACTCCACACAAGTCACGGATTCCTTGGGCGTTTGCAAGCTTTACGGGTTGGCTAAGCTGAAGGACTATTCAATCTCCGCCAGTAGAGACGGTTACACTGTTGAAACTATCACCACCAAAGCACCCCATGAAGAGGAGCTTACCATTACCCTGAAAAGGGGCGGTGCCAGCATTGAAGGCGTTGTGATGGATTTGGACAGCAAAGTAGGAATCAACGGCGCAGAGGTTATAATAAGCCTGTTTGATCAGGGAAGTCAAATGCTCCCGATTCAGCGCTCAACAACGACGAATGAGCAGGGGGTATTTAAGTTTGAAAATCTAAACCCCATGATGTTCTCCATTTCAGCGAATCACCCAGATTACTACTCGAATTTATCAATCAGCCAAAACGACCCGTTGAAAGAAAACGAAGCGCGAACCGGAGTTGTTATATCATTAAACAAAGGGCTAACAGTTTACGGAGTAGTAACGGATGCAATAACAGGAGAACCATTACCCGGGGTGAGGGTAAGCCCGAATAATAAGTTGATAAAGATGATGACAGGCGGGGCAGGAAACAAGCAGTCAGAAGCATATAAACCTGCCATAACAGACGCCAACGGGGCCTACGAAATACGAGGAGTTAACAGCATGGGGAATATGCTGTTTGTAAAGGCGGAGCTTCAAGGATGGAGCGCAATAAAAGACGATTCAATGAACTTTCCCGATAGAGAAGATACAATTCTTCTGAACTTTTCGCCTGATGAAAAGTATATTGAAAAAAACATTGAAATGGCGAAACAAGTAAAAATTTCTGGCAAAGTGAAAACACCTAATAATATTGGAATTGCTGGTGCACAAATTTTTTATGCTCGGCCTGATAATTATACTAATTATAAAGAATCGAGCATACTAACTGATAGAAATGGATTTTACTCCATCGATGTTCCTTCCCTTTCACAAGGAACTATTATTGCAAAAGTCAACGAAACACAAATACCCAGCGAATTGATAGAACCGATAAGTACGGATGTGATCAACGTTGATATCATTGTAAATGAGTTTACAGAGATTCGCGGTTTAGTAGTGGATCAAGATGATCAACCTGTAGAGGGTGCGAACGTTAAGTTCAATCAACACATACCGGTAGGGGTGAATCACACATATTATGCTAATTCAACAGATGCAACATCTGATTCAGAGGGAAAATTCACAATTACGAATGTTTATCCGATTCGCTCAACCGCAATGGCGAATCATCCCAAATTTGCTCCTAGTAAATCTGAAAATATCTATATTATGCCCGGAAAGGAATTTGCAGAGGTAAAATTACAGTTAAGAGTAGAGCGCAAGTTAGCCGGATTTATTTATGACTCAGAAGGTAAACAATTGAAAGCTGCGAATATTTCTCTTTATGCAACGCAGGATAGTTACCATTCAAATCAGCAAATTCGCACAGATGAAAAAGGCTATTTCTACGCTGATGGCATTCCGGTGGATCGTGTAACGCTTTTTGTTTACGGATCTGGAACAAATGTTAATCATCAATTTCAAGATGTAAAAACAGATGATCTTAACGTTGAATTAAGAATGCCTAAGTTGGATATTTATACAGTAATTGTAACACTGAAAGATCAAGAGACTAATCAACCGATATTGGATTATTCCGCCAGATCCTCCTGGGGTCAGGAAACTTATCCCGTTCGGGATGGTGTTCTAACGTTGGCATACCAACAAGAGAACGTATCCGTTGACGTGATTTTTGCAGCAGAAGGTTATGCCGAGCTAAGGCAATCAATTTACACAAGTAGTCAGCTAGATGCCGATGGTGATTATATAATCAGGCATGAATTTGTACTGGAAAAAAGTGTAGATATTACAGGGATTGTTGTGGATGAAACAACTAAAGAGCCAATACAAAATGTTAAAGTTCAAGTGTACAAAGAAAACGTTCAACCTTGGGAAATAATTAATCAGCGCAATACAACAGTTTCTGTTACAAATGAAGAGGGGCGTTATTCCTTTACTAATATTTCTTCAGGAAATAAAACATTCATCTATACTCCAAACAAATTGAGTAAATATGCCAAAAAACAAACAACTGTGAATATTCCTGAAAAAGGCGGGAATCTTGAGGTTACAGAGCTCAACTACGGCTCAAAACTTATTATTACCGTAGTTGATGCCTATACAAAAGCACCTAAAGAAAACGTTCATTTACATTTGAACACAAACTACTCAATCGGTCAAACATCAATAAAAAGTACAGATGCAAAAGGTGTTGCAGAGTTTGAGGGATTATCCGAAGAAAATTATCCGGTTACGTTTGGTGATTTTGAATTATTGGTTTTCGCAAATATAACAGAAGAAAAGGACGTTACAGAACTTACTGTTGAATTGGGATCTACAACGGTTAAGGGGCAAATTATACAGGGCGAGTTGCCGATTACTGGTAATGTTCAACTACAATCAAAAGACTCCGTTACCCAAATATTTTACAACTACGAAACCAGCGGTGAGAAAAATTCCTTTGAATTTAGCCATTTGAGCCCCGGCAAATGGACGTTGCGTGCTTACCCCCCGAATTGGGGGAGAGAGTTAGCAACCGTTGATTTTGAAGTTACCGCCAGCGACAAAGACCAAACGATAATCCAAAACGTTGAGCTTCCTTCTGGGGTGATTGAAGGGAAAATCCTTCTTTCAGACGGTTCATTATATATACCTGAGAAGGGATCGAAAAATCCCGGCTCCGTAAACTGGAGTTTAGCATCTTCGCCCACTTACATGAACGATGGTAAGGGCGTGGTGGAAATTCAGCCAAACGGCACCTATAAAATTGAAGCGCTTGAAACAGGCATTTACGAAATTGTAGCCAGCGCAAAGGGCCTGGGGCGCGGGAAGATTGAAGTTACACTGCAAACAAAGGGCGAACAGGCTGTACGCGACATTACGCTTTCCGGTGGTGGAGCCACAATTATTTCAACCGTGCTTAGCTACGATACAGGGGAAGGGCTTCCCGGGGCTTGGTTGAATCTTACTCCGGTGAAGGATACCGAGTTTAGCCAGCAGTTTACAAATCGTGGGGCAGACGGCGTACTGGTTGCGGAGTTCATCCCCGCCGGAACTTATGCTGTGGAAGTAAGCGCCTGGGGCCAATCCATCAACACCCACACCATTACACTGGCAGAGGGCGAAGAGCGGGTTTTGGACGACGTACTGTACGCCTCGGGCGCCCTGCGCTGGGCACTTAAGTATGCTGAAGGTAATGCTGCGGGCGGCATTAATTGCCGGCTTGTACCCCTTAGCGCCGACACAATTGAAGCAGTGCGCACAGGAAAAACTGAAGCGGAAAGCGGCCAGTTTATCGTGCGGGGGCTGTTCCCTGGTCGGTACCGTGCTGAGGCGCTTAGCACTGCAGGGGAAGTATTGGCTTCCCTTGAAGTTGAAATCAGTGCTGCTGCCCTGAATTTCCAAACCACGGTGTTGCCTTAGTAATTCGTGGAGCATACACGCTGTAACGATGAAAGAAGTGCACAAGTTGCGGCTGGTGAATACTAGGGTTCATTAGCCGCTTTGCTGATAAACTTATACCTTCCCGATGATTTTTTGAGGGATTCTAAATTTTTTCTTGAAAAACCTCGCGTTCCTCTTGAGTGCGGCGGGTGTTCCTGCATACACTATAAATCCTTCTGGTAAACGCTTTACCAAAATCTTATCTCTCATTGCACCTTTCGGAGGCACTTATATGACCCAGAGCAATTCATTTGGCGTCAAATCCCAACTCACAGTTGGCAATAAGTCATACACCTATTATTCGCTACCCAAGCTTGAAGCTCAGGGGTTTGAGCAAATTTCCACGCTCCCTATTTCCATTAAAGTGTTGCTGGAAAACCTTCTGCGCACCGAAGACGGGATTAAAGTTACTCCCGAGGCAATTAAATCCGTTGCGAATTGGAATGCCACCGCCGAGCCCAGCGATGAGATTGCCTTTACCGTTGCGCGCGTGCTTTTGCAGGATTTCACCGGCGTACCCGCCGTGGTGGACTTAGCGGCCATGCGTGATTCCATCAAGGAAATGGGCGGCGATCCGGAGAAAATAAATCCCACACAACAGGTTGATCTTGTTATCGACCACTCCGTTCAGGTGGATGAATACGGCACCGCCGCGAGCTTTATTTTGAACAAAGAGCATGAATACGAGCGCAATGTTGAGCGCTATGAGTTTCTTCGGTGGGGGCAAAAAGCGTTTGATAACTTCCGCGTTGTTCCCCCCGGTACGGGTATTTGCCACCAAGTGAACATTGAATACCTTGCGGGTTCAGTTCTCGTTAAAGAGATTAACGGCGAAACTCAAGCCTTCCCCGATACACTTGTGGGAACTGATTCCCACACCACAATGGTCAATTGTCTTGGCGTTGTTGGCTGGGGTGTTGGCGGTATTGAGGCAGAAGCCTCCATGCTGGGCCAGCCAATCTCCATGCTTGTGCCAAACGTGATTGGTTTTGAGCTTACCGGAAACCTGAAGCCCGGCACCACGGCAACGGATCTGGTTCTAACTGTTGTTCAAATGCTGCGTAAAAAGGGCGTTGTGGGCAAATTTGTGGAGTTCTACGGCGAAGGGATGAAAAACCTTTCCGTGGCAGACCGCGCCACAATCTCCAACATGGGCCCTGAGTACGGCGCAACAATTGGCTTTTTCCCTGTGGATGAAAAAACTCTGGATTACCTTCGCTTTACGGGGCGTGAGGAAGAGCATGTGCAACTTGTTGAGGCTTACTGCAAAGCGCAAGGGTTGTTCTACGATGCCAAAACCACGAAATCCCGCTTCAGCGATACACTTTCGCTGAACATGGGTGAAGTGGTTCCAAGCTTGGCGGGCCCAAAACGCCCTCAGGATAGAATTCCCCTTTCCGATTCCAAAACGGCTTGGCACCAAAGCCTGACGACTCTTGAGCCTGAAATTGCCAATCACGGCAAAACGGTTGCGCTGGAACACCGGGGCGAAACCTTTAACCTTGGGCACGGTGATGTTGTGATTGCCGCGATTACCAGCTGCACCAACACCTCCAACCCCTCCGTCATGATTGCCGCAGGGCTTGTGGCACGCAAGGCCGCTGCAAAGGGCCTTCGCAGCAAGCCTTGGGTGAAAACAAGTTTAGCGCCGGGCTCAAAGGTAGTAACAAATTACTTGGCTGAAGCCGGGTTGGATCAAGATCTTGATGCCATGGGCTTTAACCTTGTTGGTTACGGTTGCACCACGTGCATCGGTAACAGCGGGCCCCTTCCGGAAAACATCAGCAAAGCGGTGAATGAGAATAAACTGGTGGTAACATCCGTGCTTTCGGGCAACCGCAACTTTGAGGGCCGCATCAGCCAGGACGTGCGCGCCAACTACCTTGCTTCTCCCCCGCTTGTGGTTGCTTATGCTATTGCAGGCACCATGGATATTGACTTGCAAAACGACGCGCTAGGCGTTGATGCCGATGGGAATAACGTTTACCTGAAGGACATTTGGCCTTCACCGGAAGAGGTTGAATCAACCCTGAAAAACTCCCTTAAGTCAGAGATGTTTAAGAAGGAATACAGCAACGTATTTGAAGGCGATAAAGAATGGCGCGATTTGCCTACCGGTGAAGGGCAAATTTACGACTGGGAAGGGAAGTCAACCTACGTTCGCCGCCCCAGCTTCTTTGACACGATG
The DNA here is from genome assembly GCA_036751885.1 of Candidatus Sumerlaeota bacterium. Classification (GTDB taxonomy): domain Bacteria; phylum Sumerlaeota; class Sumerlaeia; order SLMS01; family JAHLLQ01; genus JANRMB01. Next base: position 7,197 of record DAIOTT010000061.1, on the reverse strand, counting down.
CAGCCCATTCCCGCCAAGGTTACGGATATTCACCATGCACGCTGCTTAGCCTTACTTGGCGATTCTGTTACAACGGATCATATTTCCCCCGCGGGCAACATTTCCAAAACAAGCCCCGCGGCTCGCTATTTGAACGAGCAAGGTGTAGAGCCTAAGGACTTCAACTCCTACGGTGCCCGCCGCGGAAACCACGAGGTCATGGTTCGCGGTACATTTGCTAACATTCGCTTGCGCAACCAATTAATCCCCGGCAGCGAAGGGGGCGTAACACTCTTTCTCCCAACGGATGAGCAGCTTTCAATCTACGATGCAGCCATGAAATACCAAGAGCAAAATACGCCCTTGGTGATTCTTGCGGGCAAGGAATACGGTTCAGGTTCATCCCGCGATTGGGCCGCCAAGGGAACCCGTTTGCTCGGCGTAAAGGCTGTGATTGCGGAATCCTTTGAGCGGATTCACCGCAGCAACTTGATTGGCATGGGTGTTCTGCCTTTGCAATACATTGCGGGCGAAAGCGCCAAAACATTGGGCCTAACAGGACGCGAAGTCTTTAGCATTACTGGAATTGAAGAGCAAATTTCACCCGCCATGTATGTCACAGTTTCGGCGAAAATTGAGACTGCCGAAACCAAAAAGTTCAAGGCGCTTGTTCGCATAGATACACCAAACGAGGTGGACTACTACAGGCACGGCGGAATATTGCAGTATGTATTACGTCAGCTTGCGGTTGCCTAATTCACCCGCCTAAACCTTTCAACCTGATCTACTGTCCCGGCTAACATTTTCGCCGGGATTCACTTTATACACCACAAGGATGTGTACGCAAAAATGCCCAACGACCATGGTCCCAGCCCTTCCCTGAATGGGTGGAATGCAGAATATGTTCTTTCCCAGTTAGCACAATTCAAAGAGGATCCCACCTCGGTGGATGATTCTTGGAGGCACTTTTTTCAAGGTTTTGAACTTGCTCAAAGTATGGCTTTACCAACGGATGAAAACAGCAGCACCCGTGCAATTGCACCTAAGCAGGCTGCTGAAACCCTTCAAGCAAATCTTGGGAACGGTAAAAAAGCAGAGAACTTTGATAGCAGCAATTTGCAATCTAAAATTGATTCTCTAATCTACCATTACCGCGACGTAGGGCACATGCAGGCCAAGATTGATCCTCTAAATCACCGCCCTACAAAATCTCCGCTGCTTGCTTTGGATGCGTTTGAATTGAGCGAAGCGAACATGGATCAAGTGTTCTATTCCGGCCAATTCAACTACGGAAACCCGTTTCAATCTCTGCGGGAAATTCTTCATTGTTTGAATGCAACATACTGCGAATCCATCGGCGTGGAGTACATGGATATTCAAAACACGCCGGAACGGCGTTGGCTGCAACTCCGCATGGAGCCAAACCTTAACCAAGAGGAAGTTCCTGCCGAAACACGCATCCGCGCGGCAAGGCTTTCGCGGAAGTCCACTGCGTTTGAAAAGTTTATCCACTCCCGCTACGTGGGCCAAAAACGCTTCTCCCTAGAAGGGGCAGAAAACCTGATCCCCGTGTTAGATCAACTGATCAACGTTTCAGCCGAACACATTCCAGAAGAACACAATGAAACAGTGGAACAAGTTGTATTGGGAATGGCACACCGCGGCCGGTTGAATGTATTGGCCAACACGCTGAATAAATCTTACCCGGAAATCTTTACGGAGTTTGAGGACAACCACCAGCCCAACACCATTATGGGCGACGGGGACGTGAAGTACCACAAGGGCTACTCGCGGGATTATACCACGCCCACAGGGAAAACGGTTCACTTGTCCCTTACGGCAAACCCCAGCCACTTGGAAGCAGTGGATCCTGTGGTGCTTGGCCGTGTACGCGCAAAGCAGCGGAACTTGGGCGATGCAAACCGCACCCGCGTGTTGGGCATACTAATACACGGCGACGCCGCCTTTGCTGGCCAAGGCATTGTGAGTGAAGTGCTAAACCTTTCCCAGCTGGACGGCTACAAAACGGGGGGAACAATCCATGTGATCATTAACAACCAAATTGGCTTCACCACCCTTCCCAAGGATGCACGCTCGGGGGATTACTGCACCGATGTTGCGAAAATGATTCAGGCGCCGATCTTCCACGTGAACGGTGATGATGCGGATGCTTGCCTGCGCGTGGCACGTATGGCGGCTGAATTCCGCGCCAAGTTCAAGAAGGACGTTGTGATTGATATTTACTGCTACCGCCGCCACGGCCACAACGAGGGCGACGAGCCAAGCTTTACGCAGCCCACGCTGTACGAGGAAATTAAGGTTCACCCTTCACCCTATGAAATCTATAATGACAAGTTATTGAAGGAGGGCATTCTCACTCAAGAGCAGATTGACCAAATTGCTAAAGAGTTGGATGCTGAATTGGAAGCAGCCCACGAAGCAGCCAATGCAAAACCAGAGTTGGCGAAAAACGAACCCTTCCACAAAGAGTGGGAAGGCTTTGAAAATAGCTTCTCCTTCGATCAGGTAAAAACCAGCGTTGCAAAGAAATCGTTATTAGAAATAGCCGATAGCTGGACGTCGTTCCCGGAGGGCTTTGTGCCCCACCGCAAAGTTGTGGGCATTATGAACAAGCGCCGCGAGGCTGTTGTGGTAGGGAAAGCGATTGATTGGGCCGGAGCAGAGGCCCTGGCCATTGGTTCGCTTTTGGTGGACAACGTCCCCGTGCGCATCTCCGGGCAGGACAGTCGGCGCGGCACGTTTAGTCATCGGCACGCAGTAGTGTGGGATGCTGAAACCGGGCAAAGCTATATTCCCATGAAGAACATTCGGGAAAAGCAAGCCCGCTTTTGTGTGTACGACAGCTGCCTTTCCGAGGCAGGGGTTCTAGGATTTGATTACGGTTATTCCTTGGATAATCCGAACATGATGATTTGTTGGGAAGCGCAATTCGGCGATTTCGCCAACGGCGCCCAAACGATTATTGATCAATTTATTTGCACCAGCGAATCCAAGTGGCGCCGCGCCAGCGGCTTGGTGATGCTCCTCCCCCACGGCTACGAAGGCCAAGGGCCAGAGCACTCCTCAGGCTGGTTGGAGCGCTTCCTACAACTGAGTGCTGAAAACAATATTCAAGTCTGTAATATGACAACCCCCGCCCAATTGTTCCACGTGTTGCGCCGGCAGTTTGCCCGCAGATACCGCAAGCCGTTAGTCATCATGAGTCCCAAAAGTGGCCTGCGCCACCCGAAGGTTATTTCCCCGATCACTGACTTTACGAACGGCGAGTTCAACGAGATTTTGGACGACACACGGATTACTGATGCCAAAAAAGTGAAGCGACTTGTGCTGTGTTCAGGGAAAGTGTATTTTGATTTGCTTGAACGAGCAGAGGCTGAAGACCACAGCGATGTTGCCCTAATTCGGGTGGAGCAGATTTACCCCTTCCACACAGAGCTGATGGAAAAAATCATCAAGCACTACACCAAGGCCGAAGAGTTTGTATGGTGTCAGGAAGAAACCCAAAACAAAGGCGCGTGGTCTTTCATTGATCCGCTCTTCCGTGAGGAAATGGGAATAAACCTAACATACGTTGGGCGAGAGCGCGCCGCCAGCCCGGCCGTCGGTTCCCTGCGCATTCACAAGCTTGAACAGCAAACACTGATTGATGAAGCCTTTGCACCGCTAAAAAAATCAACCACCAAAGCAGTCAAAAAATCTGCCTAATCAAACCCTTCAAACTTACTGCGTAACACCATACTAAGAACAATGAGAAAGGTTTCTCGAATGATCGTTGAAGTCAATGTCCCCTCCGTAGGCGAATCCATCACTGAAGGAGTTCTCTCCAACTGGGCCGTGGAAGATGGTGCTTACGTGGAAAAAGGCGCCACGCTGTTCGAGCTAGATACGGACAAAGCTACCACTGATGTTCCGGCACCGGAAAGCGGAACGGTTCAACACTTGGCTGCTGTGGGTGATGAAGTTCAAATCAACGCTGTTGTAGCAAAAATTAATACCTCGGGTTCGGCCGCAATTGCCGATGCTGCCTCAGCAAAGGATTCTGCCCCGGCGGAAAAAACCACCACTGAAAAACCCGCTCCAGAACACGCCGCCGCAGAGCAGGATCACCGCATTTCAGCAACCAGCGTTGCCAAAAAAATTGCCGCGGAAAGCAACATCAGCCTCTCAGCGGTAAAAGGCACAGGGACAGGTGGGCGCATTACCCGTGAAGACATTGAATCCCACTTGGAAAAACAATCCGAGAAACCTGCTTCCACTCCCCCCGCTGCTGCTGCGGCAACACCCCTCGTAAGGCAAGCAACAGTTAAACCCTCCACAACCTTGGATGGGCCGGAAGTGACACGGGAAAAAATGTCCACCCTGCGGCGAAAAATTGCCGAACGCTTGGTGGAAGCTCAGCACAACGCCGCCATGCTAACAACCTTCAATGATGTTGATATGAGCGCCGTCATGAACTTACGCAACGAGTACAAAGATCAATTTGAAAAACGCCACGGAATTAAGCTGGGCTTTATGAGCTTCTTCGCCAAAGCCGCAGTGGATGCCCTCAAAGAGTTCCCCTTAGTCAACGCCATGATTGATGGAAACGAAATTGTGTACAACCACCGCTACAACTTAGGCGTTGCCGTTTCCACCGAACGCGGCCTTACGGTTCCCGTGATTCGTAACATAGACCGCATGAATTTTGCCGACATTGAAAATGCGATTGTAACCTATGCTAAAAAAGCGCGCGACGGTAAATTAGGCTTGGATGATTTGCAAGGGGGCACCTTTACCATTACCAACGGCGGCGTATTTGGCAGCATGCTCTCCACCCCCATTCTAAACCCACCACAAAGTGCAATCCTAGGAATGCACCGCATTGAACAACGCCCCGTTGCACTAAACGGCGAGGTTGTGATTCGCCCCATGATGTACCTGGCGCTAAGTTATGATCACCGCATTATTGATGGAAAAGAAGCCGTAAGCTTTTTGGTTCGCATTAAAAACTGCATCGAAAATCCTGCCCGTATGCTGCTTGAAGTTTAAGCACCATGCACCGCAATTCCCTTCGCCAAACTCTTTATTCAAAAAGCACCATGCCCACGCGCTTGGTGCTTTTTGCATTCGCCCTCTTCTACACACCGTACACTACCGGCATTGTTCAAGCACAACCCAACGAAATCTCAACGCAGAGTGACACCCCAGCAGCAGACGTACAAATCTCTGCGCCTCAAGCCAATAGCACCCCTGAACCACCCGCCATAATTGATACACTCTGGGTATTGCGGTTTGAGCAAGCCTACGGCATTCCCGGCCTCTACGTTGTTGAACCACCTGCAGAGGAAGGCGATACCAACGCCGTGATTCGCCGCGAGCTTGTAACGCTTACACAGCAAGCCTGGCGGTTTTTGCAAGAACACCCTAATGATACACCCACCTTGGAAGCCCTGTTGGAAAAAGGGTACATAGAATCCCTCCCCAACCTCGCTGCCGAAGCCGAATTCAAATGGTCCGATGAGGCGAAAAGTTTCGTCTCAAACCGAGGCAACGAAGGGAACCTAATCTACGGTGCATTTCAACAACTCAAACAAGCAGAAGAATACCGCAAAAGAGTGACACTAGGCGATCAAGACTCCTTCGATAAACTCGTCGCCCTTTCTGAAAGGCTACAAGTTCCTGAACTCATCCAACAGGAAGTTCAAGCAAGGATGTTCACAAAACAACAACTTGAACAACACCAAGTAAAACTCCTGCAAAAAGTTCAGCAGCTGTTAGCACAACTTTCCGCAGCCATTCAAAAAGGAAATGAATACGGCTACTTCCCGGAAGACCAACCCCTCACCATGAAACTGATTGGCGAATTCGGCCTGATCGATTCCCTAGAAGCGCTCCCCAACGGGGGCGAATACCTACTCGGCAAGCCAAACGAACTCCCCAGAGCGCAATACGGTGAACGAATCATAAGCCTGTCACCTGCGGAACTACCGGCCCTGCTGCTGCGCAACGTAACGGTAATCCTGCAGGCAAACCCAAACTTCCCCCCAGCGCTGGCCTTGCGTGCCCGCTACTCCCCACCCGAACAAGCTTGGGCCGATATCAACCGTGCGATCGAACTTTGGCCTGATTGCCCTGCCTTCAGAGTACAGCGAACGGCCATGGGATTTGATGCGGAAAACACCACCTACTTTCAACAAGATCTAGATTACCTCTTCAGCCGTTTCCCCTCCGCCCCAATACTCCTAGAATTAACAACAGCAAGCGCGGGTTCACAAAACCCCATCCTTCAAGAGTGGCACCGCGGCATTGTAGAGAAAACCGTAGAAGTGCGCCCAGAAGTGCTAAACCTGCAACTCATCCGCTTCAAACTCGCCCAAGATGAACAACGCCAAGCCGCCGCGGCCGCCAGTTGGGAATACATCATCCGCCGGCACCCTGGCTATGCACCCCTGCTCATCCTACCCAAAAAAACTACCACGGCAGAATCACTCCAATCACCCGAATCGCCATCAACTTCAGAATAAACCCCAGAAAAATGCGAAACAAATGAGAGTCAATAGAGCGTGCCGCTCAATTAAGCCAAATGATACTTGCCGCCAAATAAAAAGCTCCAAGGAACACTGTGGCGCGCTTATCGTATCGCGTTGCAATTGCGCGGCATTGTTTCAAGTGAGCGAAGAAGTTCTCGATCAAATGGCGTCTTTTGTAGAGATGGAATTCCGTTTTTCACGGGGAGAGGCTTTTGGATTTCTTGGGAATCACGGGGGCGATCTTCATCTCTTGAAGCCGAGCAATGACGCGTTCCTAGGCGTCGTAAGCTTTGTCGGCGATCAAGGCGTCTTTCTTACTGACCTACTCCAAAAGCGCGTCTGCACCCTCCAGATCCTAGGCATTGCCGGGTGACAAACAGAAGGCCGTTGGGTTACCAAGCACGTCGTAGGTGGCGTGGATTTTCGTCGTCAGCCCTCCGGCACTTCGCCCGATGTCCTCGGTTTCGCTGGTTGCGCGGGGTCCTTTATTTGCGCCAGCGGCATGGTGGTGGGCCCGCACGGAAGAAGCGGTAGAGGACGGCGTCGATGAAAAGTCGGTTGTCTTTAGCCGTAGCGCCGACGGGTATCATGGCGGCCCGGAAGGAGTTCTTCAATAGCCTCCCACTGGTCGTTTCGAAGGGCGTATCGTTTGGTGCTCATCGTTGGTTGCTCGCGATCATCGGGGGTT
>DAIOTT010000060.1:0-19224 GCA_036751885.1 Candidatus Sumerlaeota bacterium | reverse complement strand
CTGGGTTGATTCTTCAAGGCGTTGAAGGGGCACGCTTTCCTTTAGCAGCCGGGTGTAGGTTTCTTGAAAGGCGTCGCGGGCGTCGTCCTCGTCGTTGAGAATGCGGAAACAAATCGTCCAAACGCGGGCATGGGTAAGTTGGTAAATCTCCTCAAGCTGGGCCTGGGTAAGCTTCGCCGGAGTGGTGTGTTCTTTGAGATTTTTTGTCATGAAGTTGAACTCCTGCGGTGTGTTGTTTACATTAAGGACGCCGAATAGTTCAACTGTTCAGTTTTTATTTGATTACCAAGGGAGTGTCATTCTTCCGGTGGCGATGAGGATTAGAAGGGCCGTGTACCCAATATAACAGGATAGCAAGGCAAGCCCTTCTTTACGGCTGATTTCTTTGCCGGTGATGAAGATGGGGATGCAAATGAGCGAGACAAGGAGCATGATGGGAAAATCAAACTTCAAGGCCGAGGGGGAAACGGCGATTCCCATTGGGGAAACAATTGCAGACGCACCCAGCACGGCGAGGATGTTAAAGATGTTGCTGCCCACCACGTTGCCCACGGCGAGATCCCGATGACCACGGATGCTTGCCATAACGGAGGCTGCAACTTCAGGCATGGAAGTACCAGCAGCAACGATGGTTAGGCCAATCACGAGTTCGCTGATGCCAAAATAGCGGGCAATTGTTACAGATGAATCCACAAAAAGCCGTGCTCCGTAAACAAGCATCACAAGGCCAATAACGGCAAGTGCTACATCCCAAGCGAACGCCTTAGCTGAGCGCGGGAGAGGGACACTCTGCTCATCAGCCGGTGTGCTTCCTTCTTTTCTAGCAAGTATAATTTGCAATACTACGTAGGCAAGAATTCCCAAGAAAAGGAGAAGGCCTTCAAAACGCCCCAGAGTACCGTTCAATGCTAAAAGCCAAGCAACCAATGCCGTTGCAACCATGATGTATAAATCCACCCGAAGGAGTTGACGTGAAATACTCAGCGGTACAATTGCGGCGGAAATACCCAGAATAAATAGGATGTTGAAAATGTTGCTGCCCACTACGTTTCCTACGGCAAGATCTGCTTGGCCTAACAGGGCAGATTTAATGCTGACAGCCATTTCCGGTGCGCTTGTGCCGAACGCTACAACGGTTAAGCCCACAATGAGGGACGGTATGCCAAGGCGTGTAGAAAGGCTTGAAGCACCACGAACCAGCAGTTCAGCGCCGCCAGTAAGAATTGCAAGGCCAAGTATAAAAAGGAGTATTGTTACCATATAAGTTGAACCATAATCGAAGGGGATGATTTTTAATCCCCGGTTAGTTGTGCGCTGCGTGTGAGCGAAATTGTTGAATGAGTTACCAGGGAAGTACAGCTCGCCCAGTTGCGATAAGAATCAGAATAACTGTGTACGCAATGTAACACGCTAGCAGCAACGCGCCCTCCTTTCGGGTGATTTCTTTTCCAGTAAAAAAGATTGGGAGGCAGATGAAAGAGACAAGGAGCATAAAGGGAAAATCAAATTGCAGGGCGGATGGAGAAACGCCAATGCCGGATTTTGAAATGGCGGCGGTGGGGCCAAGTACGGCTAGGATGTTGAAAATGTTACTCCCCACGATGTTGCCAACGGCAAGATCACGTTCTCCCCTAAGGCTTGCCATAAGCGATGCAGCAACCTCTGGCATGGAGGTGCCAACAGCAACGATTGTAAGGCCAATAACAAGCTCGCTAATGCCTAAGTTGCGGGCAATAATAACCGCTGAATTCACCATCATATTAGCGCCGTAAACCAACATGATTAGGCCGACAGTTGCGATGATGAAATCAAACACGTAAGCAGAGAGTTTCGCGGGAAGGGGCTTTTCGGTTCCCTCTTCTATCAAGGAATCTGCGAGGGCTTTATTGGCTTTTGCGAGTTTAAATTGAAAGGCAAGGTAGCAAAAAATACCGGCAAACAGGATCAGCCCTTCAATACGGCTGATGGAACCATCCAGCGCGAACAACCATGCTAGAACGGCAGAACCAATCATGACAAATAAATCCACCTGCACAAGTTGCCTTGAGATTGTTAGGGGGACAATCAACGCCGAAAGGCCCAGAATGAGTAGGATGTTGAGGATGTTGCTGCCCAGTACGTTCCCCAAGGCAATATCTGCTTGGCCCGCTAAGGCAGATTTCACGCTAACAGCAAGCTCTGGAGCGCTTGTGCCAAAGGCAACCACCGTTAGGCCTACAATCAGCGGTGCAACGCCTAAGCGGCGGGAAAACTGTGACGCACCGCGAACGAGGAATTCGGCACCGCCAGTAAGAATTGCTAGGCCAAGGATGAAGAAAAAAACGGTGAGCATAATTCAGGTGAATTTTTTTGATGGGGAATAAAGTTTAGGTAGCGAATGTGTTGAGCACTTCGGTGTAGAAGGCGAGGGTTTTTTCCACCAGTGCCGACTCCGTGAAGTTTGTTTCAATATGCTGGCGGGCGCCTTGGCCAAGGCGCTCCCTTAGGCCGGCGGAATCCATCATGCGGGCCATTTCTTTTGCAAGGCTATTCGGGTTTTCTGATTCAAATAAAAGCCCCGTTTGCTCGTGAATTACGCTTTCAGGAATTCCGCCCACGTTGCTGCCTACAACGGGCAAACCCACGGCCAAGGCTTCAAGGGCGGAGGTGCCAAGACCTTCCTGACGAGATGGAAGCACAAATCCATCCAAGGCTTTTAGCACTCCGGGTACATCTTGCTGGAAGCCGAGAAACGTTACATGCTGCCCAAGCAGATTCAGCTGCTTGGCTTGAGCCTCCAGCGCGTGCCGCTCGCTGCCGTCGCCAACGATTACCAAATGGCAGTTTTTCCCCTGATCGCGAAGCAAGGCCATTGCTTTGATAAGTACATCAATTGCTTTTTCCGTGCGTAAGCGGGCCGCAATTCCCCACAGAAAAGTCTGCGGACCGACGGCTGCGAGCTGCTGGCGAAGACCAAAATCTGCGGCCCCCTGAAAGCGCTCTAAATCAGGGACGGAGAGAATGTCGGCTCGGGGTTTATCCGCAAGTCCGGGGAACTCCTGCACTTGCTGACCGCAGTATTTGCTGATGGCGATGAAGGCATCGATCCTAGGGTAAAGCCATTTGTTTTGCAGGTTAGTGTGCCAAGGGAAAATGTTGTGTTTACTGCGGATCATGGGGGGGAATTTTCGCCCGCCGATTTTGCCGCCACAAAGGGTTTTGGCAATAACCGCCAGCCACGTATCTTGACTGCCGTGCAGGTGAATGAGATCTGGCTTTGTGCGCTCCAGATCACGAAGGAAGCGGCGAACGTCTGGGAGGGTGTACCATACTTGGGCCGGTGGCTTCATGCGGTAGTGGGGCCAAGCATCAGCCCCTAAAGGCGCCGCCTTCTCGTAGAGTTGGCAATCATAGGGGGCTGCAAGGGCGATTTTGTGCCCTGCGTTAAGGGCGCCACGGCATTCCACCAAGATGCGGTTGGATTGACCGCCCCAGCCGCGCAGCATATTGGTGTGTAGAATCTTCATGGGTAAGGCCTATTGCCGTTGCAGTGTTTGCATGGTGAATTAGGTTAGCTTCCAGCGCGAGGCATTTTTTTTCTGGTGCAATAAATGGTAGAGGGGTGTAAAGCTATAACGGAATTTACCGCCGGTGCGCCCCGGGCCAATCATGATTCGCTTTAATCGCCAACGATCGGCCTCGGTGTTTTTATTCCCCCGAATGGTGGAAACCGAAAGGCTGTACCCCGCTTGCTGCACCGCCGAAAGAACGGCGCGGTTGTGATCGCCGTAGGGAAAACAAAACGCTGGTTGCGGCTTGCCCAAATGCGCTTCAAGCAGCGTGCGGGATTGCTGTAATTCTTGCAAAATATCCGGCTCCGGCAGGTTAGAAAGCCGCGGATGTGAAAGAGTGTGGCTGGCAACCTCCATGCCGGCAGCCTCAAGATTGAGCAGCATTTGGGGCGTCATGTAATGGGCTTCTGGCTGCACGAGGGTGCGGTTGACGACGACGAAAAACGTGGCGACCATTCCGCGTGCTTGAAGTTCGGGAAGGGCAACCTCGTAGTTGTTGAGGAAACCATCGTCGAAGGTAATCCAAACAACTTTTTGTCTGGAATTTTGCGCTGCCAGGGTTTTCTGGTATTCGGTACTTGTCACGGTTTTGTAGCCCATGGATTGCAGAGCATCAAGCTGAGCTGCGAACTCGTGGCGGGGAACGTAGAGAACATGGTGCTTGCCGGCGTCTGAGGGGGCGGAAGCAATGTGGTGATACATGAGGATCGGGTTTGGGGCGTAAAGCATGATGGCGAAACGTTAGGCAAAGCCTGAGAAGTGAGTCAAACCAATCTGCTACTCCGGTTGCGAGGAACTCCGATTCGTCGTTAATCTCCCCTTATGTCTCGGTGTTTGACCGTGGTGAATCTTTTTTGAATGAGTCTATTCGTTTTTTTTTGACCTTACGACGAATCGGAGTTCGTCGCCCCCAGGGGGTTGAGGGACTATTCCTCTTCGGTGTGGAGGACGCAGCTTTTTGAGGGGCGCAGCCACTTCCAAGGGATTTTGTAGGGCTCGTCCTTCGGGAGTGGCTTGAGGTTATCCACGCCCCCTTTGCAGAGGGGTTGGCAACGGGCAATGCGCCAAGCAATCAGCGGCAGCCCGCGCCAACTGGGCTTTTGAATGAGGGCCAGCATACCGTACTCGCTGCAAGTTGGGTAGAAGCGGCACTGATTGCCCAGCAAATAACTTAGGGAGTGCTGGTAAAGGAATATCAGGATCAGGAGAACGTAGCGAAGGGCTGCATCGGGAAGGCGAATGAGGATGAACCAAAGGGCATTCAGGGGGCCGTAGGAAGTTGCTCTTCCCCGCTGGGGGGGTTTGGGTTCAGCGGCGGAGGAGCCAGAACGACGAGATCTTTGAGGCACGAGATGAACTCTTTTTCCAATAGATTGTAGGGTGCTTTGGCAACTCTTGCGCGCCCATTTACGGCAAAATCATAGCCTGAGGGTAGGGATGCATGCAAGCGGCGAAAAATCTCTCGCAAGCGACGGCGGGCAATATTGCGGTCGTGGGCTTTCCCTGCCTTGCGGGAAACAGTAATGCCTAAGCGGGTAGGGAGTTGGGGCGAGGGCCGCTCTAGCACGTATATAACAAGAAAACGGCGAACGCTTTTGCGCCCGCCTTGGTAAACGTGTTGAAATTCCGCACGCTGCCTGAGGCGAATCCACTTGGGAAAACGCTCACCGCTTGGCGTGATTGAGTTCATTCAGTTAAGAACTGAAATCAATCGGATACTGTAAGGCGGTAACGGCCTTTTTGGCGACGGCGTGCAATAAGTTTACGCCCGTTTTTTGTTGCCATGCGAGACCGAAATCCGTGTTTGTTCACGCGGCGACGGTTGCTGGGTTGAAATGTCCGCTTCATGGGCATTGATCCTTTGAATCAAGTTAAGGGGTGAGGAGTAAGCGAAAGATTCCTTCGCCCGTCAAGGAGTTTTGTGGGTTTTCTTCATGCAGTATGATAGGCTTATTGAAGCATAGTTTGGTATAGGGGGATTTGTAGTTCTCAGAATTAGTAATTTAGCTCACCATAAATATCATTCTAGAGGAATACACGAACTACCTCTAATGAGGTTTGGAAGACAGCATTATTTCACTCAACCCTAGAAGTTTAGTTGCTGTAGATTGGCGTTGTTTCTCTATTTTCCGAAAGAACTTGCCATCTTATTTCCAGAAACCCCCGTAGAAAAAATGCAACTGCCATAAGCTTGAAGTAATCCTCCATCACTTCAAGCAGCATAAATAGCCGATCGCCCAAAACTTTATCTGTAGTCAGCATGCGTATAATTTTCATATCTTCAGTAAGAAAATCCAGACCAACCATCAAGAATAACAATGAGAAGCCCAAGATGAAGAATTTGGAGCACATGATAAAATCGATAAATTCGCGTCTGTAGATCCACAACACAGCGAGAGAAACGATTCCGTAAGTTCCGACAACTAAGCTATCAAAGCGTTCTGCAAATATTCCCGTGTAGCCTGAGTTTTGAGCTTGAATCCAGTTTCCCATTTTTTCATGGTAACATGCAACCTCATCTGCCCAAAGAAAAATGAAACCTGTACCCATAATGAGCCAAACAAAAAAGCCTTTTCGGTAAAGCTGGTGCCAAGGGAGCGGATCATTCTGCCAACGAATTTTGAAAATGTGAAGGCTTGATGCTGAGATCATGAGAAGCAAAAGACCGGAAAAGTGGGTAAACGGCCGCCCTTCCTTGAACAGATAACTCGGCTTCAAGCCCAACATCATGGTGATGATCACACCAATTGTTAGAATAATAGCCACGCATAGTGGAAGATAGCGAGCAGCTTTGGAAAATGTATCGCCTGAAACATCAGCCAAGATTTTTTTTCTTACGGTATTGAAATTTCCAACCGTTACTTCAGAATAATTTGTTTCCATTACTTTAAAGTTTTCTTTTTAGCGAATTTATGAATGTGTGAAGTTCATTCTAACCTAATGAGAGTCTAATCGTTTACTAATGCTTTTTGCAAACAGAATTATGGAAAAAATTGAACCTTCTGTGAAAATTTCACGCGTGTGAGCCGTTTTTAGAAGTGCATAGATTGTGGAACTTCATCCCTTCGGTGAGTTTAATTGTGAAACTCATGAACACAAATTAGAATGAATTCCACTAAATCAAGTTGTTCTTGTGTACTCCAAATTTACGCCAATAGACTGCAATTGAACAACATTTGTTTGCTTGATCCTTATTTTCCGTTCAGATAATTTTGGCTATATTGTGCTTGCCAAATCACGTGCAGGTGTAAATCTTACAGACTCAATTTTCAAAACTAGGATTCGATATCATGAATGAACACAAGAATAGTCGACGGTTGCCGAAAAGTGCGTCCGTTTTATGGATGGCATTTGGTTTGTTTGCGATGAGTCTTTTTGCTCCTTTGCAGGCCCAAACTGCGGAGGTTGAACCGCCTACTCCGGAATTTGGGGACGTTCAGGATAATCTTATTTTAAACGGGATTCAAGCACCCTGCCCCGGCAGGATTGTAAAGGCGCCCTTGAATTCAACGGATATAAAGATCGGGGCACAAAACAATTTTTTTCAGAATTGTGGCCCATCGTTTCCGCAAACATTTGCCTATATTACAATATACGATTTGAGCGATTTTGGCTTAGAGAGCGGGTTTGATTTGGAAGGGGTAGAACTCTACACGGGTTCGATCACAAACCTCAGCGGATCTGCCTCTGTATCAATAACGGTTTTTACTTGTTTAGCGCCTCCAAGTTCAGGGAATTTCCCACCAAGTTCGTTACAGCTTGACTTGGGGAGCACGACTGTTGAACTTTCCAATCACTCGAATAGCGCCGATACCGTGCATTCAATACCGCTCGGTATTAGCATTCCCGCGACGGGGCACATTGCTGTTGCAATTACCGCAAACCAAGATCAAGCGAACGGATTCTCCATTCGTCGTGCAACAAGCACTTCATCAGATTCGACCTCATTTCAAGCGTGCAATGGAAGTTCGAGTTTTTCCCGATCATTTAATGAGTTTGCAGTGGGTTTGCTTACATGCCCAACGGTTGTGCAAAATTCTAGTCCCAGTATTACCAGCATTCAGGAACCCTCCAGCCCTTACAATGAAAACCAATTATTAACTTTTATTATCTCATTCACAGATGCCAACCCCGGAGATACGTTCAGTTTTAGAGCGGACATGGGGAACGGCGATATCATAACGGCCAACAACGTAACGAGTCCTCACAGCTTTTCATACCGCTATTTGGATGATAATCCCACAGGAACACCTGAAGATGAAGTGGATTTGCGCAGAGGATTTACAATTACGGACTCCGCCGGCTATTCAGACGTGGGTGGTCCTTTTTCTACCTCAATTGTGCGTAACGTTGCCCCCGTGGTAAATGCCGGCGGCCCGTATGCAACACTCCCGAATCAACCTGTTAATCTTTCCGGCAGTTTTACCGATGTAGGAACGCTTGATACACATGTGGTTGAATGGGACTTAGATAATGATGGAATATACGGTGAGCTCGGCAGTGCAGCTTCACGGGGTAATGAACGAACATTGAACACCACGTTGGATACTACAGGGCTTTCGCTTGGCCAATACATCGTTTCACTTCGCGTTACGGATGATGATACAGGTGTTGGTTTATCTAGTACCGCCACCGGTACGGTGAATATTGTGAGTTCCTTGACGCCTGTACCCACAATTTCTGCAATCCCAAGCGGTCGCGAACAAGGGCCAGCCTCCGTGGTGGTTACTTTCACGGAGCCGGTGACAAATTTTGTTCCCGCGGATGTTTCGTTTACGCGGGTTAGCTCAGGAACTGGTACATTCACCCGGCCTATCACCGTTACCCAAGGGGCTAATGCTTCGGTTTACACAATCGGCGGGCTAAACAACATTGAAAACCAAACCCTTGGAACAATTGAGACTTGGCGGCTTCGGATTTTGCCAGCTTCGCCGGGCAATATACGGGGTAGTTTTACGAATAACCTGATGATTCAAAACCCCGTAGATCAAGAATTTACAGTTGCGGTGGATAGTATTTTGGCCTCCGTTGAAGCACTTGCTCCCAACGGTGATGGCAACAACGACGGAATCCCCGATGAGGACCAAGGCAACGTTGCGAGTGTGGAACTAGATAGCGGGACATTTCTTACGGTTGTAGCACCTGAAGGAACGGTAATTTCCAACTTAGTGACAGGCTCTCCTACATTGACTGTTCCCGGAGGTGTGACTTTCCCTGAAGGTGTGCTGGAGCTGGAAGTCTCCGGAGGCCCCGTGAGCGGAACAATCCCGGTGGAGCTTATCTACACGGGAGCAACAGCACCAGAGGCGGATGACTTTTACATTCCGGTTGGCAGCACTTATTCGGCGATTTCTCCCGCACCAACCATTCAAGAAAACGGAACTTCCGTGACGGTGCAGATAATTCTTTCGGATAATTAAACTGACTTGTTACACTCTAAGTTTGCAAAACAACTGTCCGGCGAAGGTAACTTTGCCGGACTCTTGTTTTGCGTTGTAGAGTTCTAGGCTATATAAGTATTATGCGATTATGATAATTGAGGAGAATCGCCTTAATGTTTGAAGTAACTGGTGATGACATCAAGGAATTTGACATGCTCCCCTTAACTGTTCCAGTTCTGAGTAGAGTCTTTGGTCGAGGTTTGGTTGTTTGGGTTGTGGGTTTTGTTTGTTCTTGCAATAAGTTGATTGATTTTGGGGCTTTCTGTACTGGCTTGAAGTGATTTTGTTTAAAAGTCGTGAGTTATGGAGGGGAAGGGTAAGCGTCTGGCTTTTATTTTTCTTTCAAATTTTCTGCGTTTAGGATTATTCACGCGGTGTTAACACTTTCTTGCTGACGTGGGGCCGGAGTTTTGCCCTACTCTTACGCACAACGCCGGAGATTGCGGCGTGATTGATGCGCATTCAACTCAGTCGCCCGGTAGATAGTGCTTTTGCTTCGCATTATTCGCGGCGGCTTTTTTGATCCAAAATAAGGAGTACTCATTTACCATGGGACAAAGCCTGTACACTAAAGTTTTTGACCGCCACACGGTGCGTCGCCTGCCTTCAGGGCAGTACCAGCTCTTCATGGGGCTGCAGATGATTCACGAAGTTACATCGCCGCAGGCGTTCGCCATGCTTCGGGAACGGGGCTTGAAAGTAATGTACCCTGAGCGCAATTTTGCAACGGTTGATCATATTATTCCTACCAGCACACAGCAGCGGCCGTTGATTGATTCCTTGGCTGAAGAGATGATGCAGGAGTTGGAGAAAAACTGCGAAGCCTCGGGCGTTCGGTTGTTTGCACCCAGTAAGGGCGAGCAAGGCATTGTTCACGTTGTTGGGCCAGAGCAGGGCTTGACTCAACCGGGTATGACAATTTGTTGCGGCGACAGTCACACTAGCACTCACGGGGCGTTTGGGGCAATTGCCTTTGGGATTGGTACATCGCAAGTGCGCGACGTGCTTGCCACGCAAACGATGAGCATTGGGAAAAGTAAGGTCCGCAAGATTGAGATTAATGGCAAATTGCGCCCCGGCGTTTATGCAAAGGATGTGATTCTGTACATCATTCAACAGCTTGGCGTGAACGGCGGCGTGGGTTATGCCTACGAGTATGCGGGCGAGGTGTTTGAGGCGATGAGCATGGAAGAACGCATGACGGTTTGCAACATGAGCATTGAGGGCGGCGCGCGCTGCGGGTACATCAATCCGGATCAAAAAACCTACGATTACATTAAGGGGCGCCCCTATGCTCCTAAAGGCGAGGCCTGGGATAAAGCCGTTGCCTATTGGGAGAGCATTAGAACGGATGCAGATGCTGAGTTTGATGACGTGGTTACGTACGATGCCAGCGAGATTGAGCCGGTTGTTACTTGGGGGATTACGCCTGGGCAATCGACTTCGATTAACGGTCATGTCCCCTCGGCTGAGGAGTTTGATACCAGCGAGCGCGAGCTTGTGGCGGAGGCGTTGGAGTATATGGACTTTACAGCAGGGCAATCGATCAAGGGGACAAAAATCAATGTTGCCTTCTTAGGCAGCTGCACGAACGGCCGTATATCGGACTTTGAGATGGTTGTAAACCAAATCAAAGGGAAGAGCTTCAAAGTTGCTCCCGGGGTTCGGGCAATCGCTGTTCCCGGCAGCCAAAGTGTAAAGCAAGAGTGCATTGACCGCGGGTACGACGTGATTTTGCGGGACGCTGGCTTTGACTTCCGCGAGGCGGGTTGTTCCATGTGTTTGGCGATGAACCCGGATAAGTTGAAAGACCGGGAAATCTGTGCTTCCTCCAGCAACCGAAACTTCAAGGGTCGTCAAGGTTCCCCCGTAGGGCGCACGCTGCTGATGAGCCCCGTCATGGTTGCCGCAGCCGCCTTTACCGGCGAAGTAACGGACGCACGTGAACTGTTTGAAATTGCTGGCACTACGGCGAATGTTTGAGTGAAAAAATGGTCAAGCGAGTAAACCTACCGAGCAGTAAATGTGAAACACTTCGGTCATTGTCCGAGGCGTCAGCAATACGGCTAGCTGAGTCCAATGCAATTCTAAGTGCTGGATATTCCACCGGTAGTGTTTATTTAGGAGGCTATGTTGTGGAAATGTTACTCAAAGTAGCTTACTTTAAAACGAAAAATGTTCACTACGAAGCAGAAATTACAAAAAGTATAAGAAGGATTAGGCAACTTGTTCCGGATGGTTTTCAAACATCTTCGGGCCAAACTCCTAGTTCCCTTCATGATCTTGATGGGTTGTACAACCTCTTATTAGCGACTCGAACAAGGCATAATATAATCAACCAAGATCAGATTTTTTATGGGATACTCAATTATCATGTTCGAAAGATTTCAAGCATTTGGAATGTTGATCTTCGGTATTCCACACTGGAAATTGATTAAAAAGTAGCTCATGATCAGAATCATTCAACGATGTTTATTTTTCTGAATAAGAAAAAAATAGGAGTATAATTAAATGCCTAGAAAAATTTATACTTTTACAAAAGCGAAGCCTCTCTATCCTGATTTGGTAGAACGACTTGCATCAGAAATCAACAAAGAATCGGTAAACGAATTTTCTGATGAAGATGAAATTCTGATTAGAGAAGACCGCACTCCGTACGATACGTACCACATCACAGTAAGCTGGGATGTTTGGAAAAATATTGAGAAAGACGTTCGCGGGCGTATAATTCTTGATTCCTACGAGCGTGCATTGGGCGAAACGGAAGCCAATAAAATTACCCTTGTATTGGGTCTTACCAAAGCAGAAGCTAAAGAAGTAAATATTGAATTCTAGTACTGGAGAAAATCAACATGATGTTAGATGTAATACGCAAAAAAATAGAAGGTACTGCAATTCCCGTTCGGGGAAATGATATTGATACGGATCGTATCATCCCTGCGCGTTTTTTACGCTGCGTGGTTTTCGATGCGTTGGGCGCTCATGCGTTTGAGGACGACCGGTTGGCGTTGGGGCGTAAGGGGCAACAGCACCCCTTTGATCAGGAGCGTTTTGAAAACGCGAATGTGTTGATTGCCAACAAGAACTTTGGCTGCGGCAGCTCACGTGAGCACGCGCCGCAATCATTGATGCGCTGGAACAAGGGAATTAAAGCGATTATTGCAGAAAGCTTTGCAGAAATCTTTTTTGGCAACTGCGTGTCCCTCGGCATTCCTTGCGTTGTGGTTGATGCAGGGACTGTTCAAAAATTAATGGATTTAGTTGAGAGCAAGCCGGAGACGCAGTTTGTTGTGGATGTTGAAGCCCGCGTGATTCGCGTGGAGGGTGAGGAGATTTCGTTCATTATTCCAGACGGCCCACGCTCGCAGTTCATTGAAGGGCGTTGGGATTCCACAGCGGAGTTGCTGAAGGACATCCCTGCGATTGAAAAAACAGCGGCAAACCTTCCGTATTTTTCACATTGGAAGTAAGTCCTCATTCAAGCTAAATTCTACTAGCCAGGCCGCCTGTTACAAGGCGGCTTTTATTTTATTCAGGGATAAAAACAATCATGACATCAACGTTTTCAATCGTTAAAGAAAAACTACAAGAGCTCCATGATTTGGAGAATATTCAATCCGTGTTGCACTGGGACATGGAAGTAATGATGCCCGCCAAAGGCGTAACGGCACGGGGCGAGCAGCTTACAACGCTTTCGGCGTTGCATCACCGCCTTGCCACGAGCGAAGAGTTAGGCGCTTTACTGCAAGAATGCGCTGGGGACGCGAGCCTTGCCCCGGATGAGAAGTGCCTTGTAGCGGAAGCTTGGTATGATTATGAGCGAACAAAAAAATTGCCCGAGCAGTATGTGCGAAACCTTTCCGATGCTCGCACGGCTAGTTACCATGCTTGGACGAAGGCCCGTAAAAATAATGATTTTCACGGCTTTGAACCCTTTCTTGCGAGGAATGTTGAGTTGGCCCGCGAAGGGGCTGAGTTGTTGGGGTACGTTGAAAGCCCTTACGATGCATTACTGGAAAATTTTGAGCGGGGCATGACAACTGCCCAGTTGCAGGAGTTGTTCACTCCCCTAGCGGCAGAGCTTCAGCAACTGGTGCAGCAAATTATTGCCAAGGGACAGGCTGATAAAGCTTGGATCAACGGCGAGTGGAATGAAGGGAGGCAAAAAGAATTTACCGAGCGCGTGTTGAGGGACATAGGGTATGATTTTGAGGCCGGTAGAATAGATTTTGCCGCCCACCCATTCTGTACCAACTTTGATTCGCAGGATGTACGCATTACCACGCGGAACGAGAAAACAGTTTTTGGTTTGTTCCTTAGCTCGTTGCATGAAGCAGGGCACGCGCTGTACGAGCAGGGTTTTGATTCTGCCGTGCGCCGTTCGCTGCTAGCGGCTGCACCCTCTTTGGGGATTCACGAGTGCAACTCTCGGCTTTGGGAAAACCTTGTAGGCCGAAGTATTCCCTTTTGGCAGCACTACACACCCATCCTACAACAGCTATTCAAGGACGACCGGTTAGCCAATAAATCAGCTGAGGATTTTGCCGCCGCTGCAAGTTACGTGGAGCCCTCCTTAATTCGGGTGGATGCAGATGAAGTTACCTACAGCCTGCACGTGGTAATTCGGTTTGAATTAGAAAAAGCCCTGATTGAGGGAAGTTTGAACGTGAGTGAACTCCCAGAAGCGTGGGCTGCAAGGTACAAGCAGTACTTGGGCATTAGTGTACCGAATCACGCGGACGGTTGCTTGCAGGATGTACATTGGAGCGAAGGGTTGTTTGGGTATTTCCCGACGTATGCTTTGGGGAATTTGTACGCAGCGCAAGTAATGGAAACCATTCGTGCACAACATCCGGAGTTGGATGCTGAAATCGCGCGGGGTGACACTCGTTCTATTCTGGATTTCCTGAGAGAGAAGATTCACCACGTTGGGCGCAGAAAATTGGCGCCCCAAATTATTGAAGAAGCAACAGGCCAAAAACTCTCCAGCGACGCTTTTTTGCGGGCGATTCGCGCCAAGTACAATCTGAACTAATTACCACGGTACTAGTTTAAAAACATTGAGTGGCATGTAGTCTAAACACAACTAGTCTAGTCGTGTTTAGACTAGTTATATTTAGACTAGTTGTGATTGACAAGTAATGCCCGTTTTGCTTGAGTGTTGAAAATTCAACCTTGAGGAGGGAACGTTGTGGGCAAAACCGGTGCTGCAAAATCTCCGCTACAAAAGGATCCGTTCTTTGGTCGGCATCAAGAGCTTGCCTTCCTAAGCGAACGTTACAACTCAAACAAAAGTGAATTTCTGCCGGTATACGGTCGGCGCCGAGTCGGCAAAAGCACTTTGCTTCAGCATTTTATTGTAAAACGAAAAGGAATGTTTTTCGTAGGCAAAGAGGCGCCGGCACAGCTTCAAATTAATGAATTCATGGGCTTACTGGCGGAGGTGACCAAGCAACCGCTGCTTCGAGATATTTCGGTTACAACATGGGGCAAGGCGTTTGATTACTTTGAGGAGTACGCTCTTAGTACTCGCGAGAAGTTTATTTTGGTATTGGATGAATTTCAATGGATGGTAGGTGAATCCCGGGAATTGCCCTCAATCATTCAAGAGCGCTGGGATCACCGGTGGAAGCGGAGTGGGAATCTTTTTTTAGTGTTGTGTGGCTCGTACATAGGCTTTATGGAGCGGGAGGTTTTAGGGGAGAAAAGTCCTTTGTTTGGGCGTAGAACGGGGCAGATTTTGTTAAAGCCCTTCAATTATTTAGAGGCGGCAGAGTTTCACCCCCGCCTTTCGGTTCAAGATAAAGCCTGCGTTTGGTTTCTGTGCGGCGGAATTCCCTATTACTTAGAGCAGTTTTCCCAGCGCGAATCTATTGAGCAGAATATTATTCAACAGATGCTCAATGATGGGTCTGTTTTATTTCGCGAACCTGAATTTTTACTGCGAGAAGAACTGCGGGAGGTTGGCAATTTTAGAGCGGTTTTAATGGCAGTTGCCACGGGTTCTCTTCGCTTACAAGAAATTGAAACTGTTACCGGCCTTGAGAAAAGTAAACTGAGTTATTATGTAAATCAACTGATTGAACTGGGGTACGTACAAAAGGACTACCCGTTGTTCGAGGGCGAGATTAATCAACGCAAAGTTGTTTACCGGCTGCAAGATCCCTTGCTGCGGTTTTGGTATCGTTTCGTGTTTTCTAACGCAAGCCACTTGGCGCTTCGGGGGCCAACGGCGCATTTTGAGCGCTTTATCAAGGCGGAATTGGATTCTTATTTTGGCTCGTGCTTTGAATTACTTTGTAGGGAGGCGTTACCGTTTATTTATAAGAATGAGCGTGTGAATGCAGCCTTTAACGTTGGCTCTTATTGGGATCATAAGTCCGTACAGATTGATGTTGTTGGCTTGCGCGAGGATCAGCGTACAGACTTGGGAGAATGCAAATGGGGTAAGGTTACATCCGGCGTAGGGCTTTTGAATGAGCTTGAGCGAAAGGTTGAACTTTTCCCCAATAAACGGAATGCTACTATTTGCAGAAGAATTTTCACCCGCTATAAACTCCCCCTAAGAGGGGATCATGCTTCCGGTGTGCAAGCTCATGACTTGAGGGATTTGTACGAGCTAAAACCTTATGCGTAAATATAATGCTCAACAAATTGAATCAACCTTTAGCAAATAATCTTAGTCTAAACAAGACTAGTCTAATCGTGTTTAGACTAGTCTTGATTGAACTACTTGTAGTTTGCGGTTTAGCCCTTGGATTTTAATTGTTCCACGAGATTTTCATAGCTGTCTCGTTTGCTGGGATCGGTGAGGCGTTGCACCACTCTTGATCGCAGGGCGCTAACGTCTAGCATTCGGGATTCGCGAACGTTCCATGATTCGTCTTTTTCTTGAACAGCAAGGGCCAGCAGGTAAATCACAATTCGTTCTAGGGTGTATAAATAACGAAGAAACAGCAGGGCAACAGTACCATCAGTTCCTTGCTCTGTAACGTCGGTCTTAACGCGTTCCTTTAAATCTGCAACTTCAAGGTGAAATTGTTCGCCTAGGCTGAAGGCTTGTTCGGCGCATTTGCTAGGCACGGAGCCAGTGGGATCCATGCCGTTGATTGTTAGCTCCATCATTTCATTGGCGGATTTGCTGAGGTAGATAAACCGCCGCATATAGTCTTCGGGAAACCAGAGTTTGCGTTGAATTTTTTCCTCTAACAAGCGCCCAAGGCCTTGAACGTGTTGGCTTACGCCTTCCACCGAGTGGGATGCAAGAGCTAGGCGTTGAATAAGGTAAACTTGCCGTGGTTCTAAGCGGCGATCTGCAATGAGGCTGATGTAGTTTTGCGTTTCCCTTTGAATTGTAAGCACTGCTTTGGCTTGGAGGGACACAGTGCGAAACAACCTTGCATTGCGGTAAACCATTCCTTCAAGGGAGAGAGTCAGCATTTTGCGGGTAATACCCGCTTGGCGTTGAAGCTCGTGGAGAACGGCGAGAATGGCGCGCTCGGGCCGCTCTAACAAGGCGGGGTCTAAATGGCTGGTTTCTTCTTCTTGTACGCCGAATAGTTTTGTTATCTGGATGGAAACGCGTTCAAACAATTTAGCAACGGGTAAAAATAGGACAACGCTTATAACTTGTTTGAAGGTGTTAAAATTTGCGATTTGGCGAGTAGCATCCGTTGCGGTGAAGGGGATGAACCACTCGTAAAAGGGGATGAGGATTGTGGCTGCAACGGCGCCTATTATGTTGAACAGAACTTGCACTAGGGCCAAGCGCCACATGGAGGCTCCGCCGCTGCTAGCGGCAACTAGGGCGGTAAATGAGCTACCAATATGGGCACCTAATAGAAAGGGGATTGCAACGCGGAAATCTGTAATCAGGCCCACTGACGCCATGGAGAATAACAGGGACACAACAACGCCACTGCTTTGCACGGCGGCTGTGATGAGTGTGCTGATGATGATCAGGAGAAAGTAAGAGCCAAACGTGTGCAGCTGCATAACATCCACCAAGTAGAGAATGGGGGCGGAATCGCGGAGGGATTCAAAGGCATGCTTGGTAGTTTCCAGCCCAACGAACATTAGGCCAAAGCCGATGATTACCAGGGAGAGTTCATTCAGCCGATTTTGTTTTTGTGTGTAGCGACGAAGCAATACGCCGATTGATAGAATGAGGAAAGAGTAGGCCCCTAGGTTGAAGGAGACGATTTGCATGGAAACTGTGGTGCCAATGTTGGCGCCAAAGATGATGGGGATTGCTCGGGCAAGAGTCAATATTCCGGCGTTTACGTACCCCAAAATCATGACTGTAGTTGGGCCGTTATGGATGAGGGTTGAAATGCTTAATCCCGAAAACGCACCGCGAATGGGGCTTGCTGAGAGATGTTGAAAAATGCGCTTCATGAGCGGGCCGGTTGTTAGCCGCAACCCTTTGCTTAGAAGTTCAATCCCTATAAGGAATAGCCCTACTCCGCCTATAAGAGTCCAAACGGCTATTATTTCAAGGTTCACGCAATTCAATTCCCCTTGGAATTCGCTCACTCTTACTTATAAATTATATAGGAAAAGTCGGCTTATAGAAATCAGACATTTTCTAAATAATTTGAAGAGTGATTACCAGCTTGTTGCAAGGAAGCTCTTGAAACCAAACCGCTTTCTAACAAATTGAAACTACATTTCATCTACCGATCAGGCAAAAAAACAGGCTCTTCAAGATGATGAAGAGCCTGTTGCGATGTTCAGCGATGATTTACTATTAGGGGCGTTTGATAGGGGATGAAGGTTTACTTATCGTCCTCGCGTTTGACTTGGATGCTAAGTTCACGAAGTTGTTTGCGGGAGACTTCGCCGGGGGCGTTTGTAAGGGGGCAGAAGCCGGTTTGGGTTTTGGGGAAGGGAATCACGCTGCGGATGCTATCTTCGCCGGTGAGGAGCATCATGATGCGGTCCAAGCCGTAGGCCAAGCCGCCGTGGGGCGGTGCGCCGTATTGCAGGGCTTCAAGGAGGAAGCTGAATTTCTCCTGCGCTTCCTCTGGTGTAATGCCGATTGCTTCAAAGACTTTTTGTTGTACGTCGGCCCGGTGGATACGAATGGAGCCGCCGCCGATTTCTTCGCCGTTGAGGGCAAGATCGTAGGCAATGGAGCGGATGTCGCCCATTTGATCGGTCCCGAGCTTGTGCAGATCCTCTGGGTGCATGGAGGTGAAGGGGTGGTGTAGGGGATCATAGCGTTTTGTTTCGGGGTTGTATTCAAAGGCGGGGAAATCTACCACCCATGCGAAGGCCCACTTGGTTTCATCAATTAGGGCAAGGGTGTGGCCGAGGAGTAAGCGCAACCGGCCGCACATTTCTTTGC
This sequence comes from Candidatus Sumerlaeota bacterium, assembly GCA_036751885.1. Classification (GTDB taxonomy): domain Bacteria; phylum Sumerlaeota; class Sumerlaeia; order SLMS01; family JAHLLQ01; genus JANRMB01. The sequence continues at coordinate 883 of DAIOTT010000060.1, read as the reverse complement.
AGGCGCGGGGGTTGGGATCAGCAACCATGAAGATTACGTCGCCGGGTTTCGCGCCAAGGGTTTCTCGGATGCGAGTAAGAGCCTCGGGTTCAAAGAACTTGGTAATGTTAGATTCCAGAGTTCCGTCTTCCAACACTTTGAACCATGCGTAGGCGCGAACACCGGTTTCGCGGGCAACACGTTCGGAGAATTTGCTGCCGGGTTTGAGTTCCGTGTTGCTGAGTTTTGCAGCGGCTCCCGGGGCGCATATGCCGCGGATGCTGCCTTTTTCTTTGAGAATGCTGTTGAATACTTGGAAGTTACAGCCAGAGGAAAGGGGCTTAGCGAGGTCATGAATTTCGCATCCAAAACGCAAATCGGGTTTGTCGCTTCCGTATTTTTCGATGGCTTCGGCGTAAGGAATATGGGGGATTGGCAGGGGAATATCGTAATCAATGCATTCCTTCCAAATGTGGGCAACTAGGCCCTCCATGGATTCAATAACGTCTTCCTGAGTGACGAAGCTCATTTCCACGTCTATCTGGGTGAACTCTGGCTGGCGGTTAGCGCGGAAGTCTTCATCGCGGAAGCAACGGGCAATTTGGAAGTACCGATCGTAACCGCTCATCATGAGCAGCTGTTTGAAGAGTTGCGGGGATTGGGGAAGGGCATAGAATTTTCCGGCGTCCATACGGCTGGGGACTAGGAAGTCGCGGGCGCCCTCCGGAGTTGCTTTGGTTAGGATGGGTGTTTCAAATTCAAGGAAGCCGTTATTTGAGAGGTAATCGCGGGTTGCTTTGTAGGCTTTGTGGCGCATTTTGAAGATGCGTTGCATCTCAGGGCGGCGAAGATCAAGGAAGCGGTTGCGCAGGCGAACCTCTTCGCCGGTTTGATCGTGCTCGCT
>DAIOTT010000059.1:8072-19236 GCA_036751885.1 Candidatus Sumerlaeota bacterium | reverse complement strand
GGGGATTCAGAGTTAGTTGAAGTCACAGCCGTGAACATCGGCACCGGCGAATGGACGATTGAACGCGGGGTCGGCGGTTCCCTGGCAGCAGCGTTTGCCGCCAACACACCGATTCATTTATTTGAGACTCAAGTCATTACGGATTTGCTTCCTGCTTCACTTCCGGTGGAAGAGCTTGTTCCCACGCCCGGTGCCGTTCAGTATGTTCCGCTCTTTCAGCAATATGCTTCTGGCGAGCGTGTTACAGCTTTTGGTGCTGCTCTTATGCGCCCCTTATTGCCGTTGCCGAACCCGATCGTATTTCCAGTTGCCGTTGAAATTCAGCGGCTGCCTAGTCAAATCCCCGAACTTAATCATTCCGCAAAGCTGGGAAAACAACTTGATCCTGCTCTAAGTGCTGCGGATATTAATACGATCTTTGCAGAACGAAATTCCGTAACAGGTGCCGTGCGTTCCCCCGCACTGGTGAGATCTTATTAAGCCCCAATCTTTTTTCAAACGAGTAACTCCGTGATTTCAACCCCCAAAATCATCATCATCAGCCGCGACGTCTCCCTTAGGCAAGAAGTGGATAATGCGCTTAGTGCCATTGCTGATATACGGGCGATTGTACACCACGTGGATGATACTCGCGCGGGGATTGAAATGTGCCGCAACCGGCGCCCAGATTATGTGCTGCTTGAAGTAAAAACGGATATCAACGGCATCCGCCTTTTTATTGAGGAAATTTCCACAGTTTCGCCAAATACACAAGTCATTGCAATTTTCCCGTTGGGGAACAACCAGAACGCCTACCAAGATTCCTCCTTCGTGATTCAAGCCATGCGCGTGGGCGTAAAGGATTTCCTTCGTCGGCCTATTTCCACCTCAGATTTAGATCAATTCATCGACCGCACCTTACGGCAAGTTTCCTCCAGTTCGGAGATGATTGGGAAGGTCATTCCCTTTTTTACGAATAAAGGGGGCGTGGGAAAATCAACCCTTTCGCTCAGCACCTCAGCGTATCTGGCAAGCCTTTACCCCGGGCGTGTGCTGATTGTTGATGCCTCCATTCAAATGGGCGTTTGTGCGCCGATGCTGAATTTGCGGCCTAAAACGACGATGACTGATGTGGTTCGCGAGAAGGATCGGTTGGACGCAACGCTCATTCGCGAGCTTTCTGTGGAGCACTCCTCAGGCCTTCATTTGCTCGCCTGCCCGCACAATGCCTTGGAAGCAACGCTGATTGATGATGAAGTTATTTCTCGCGTGTTGAACCTTGCTCGCCGTAGTTTTGATTATGTGATTGTTGATACGTTCCCCATGATTGATAAAGTCATGATGGCCGTGTTGGACCAATGCGACCGCGCCTACTTAGTCTCAGAGAGCACAGTTCCCACTCTTGAAGGCACTTGCCGCATGCTTGAAGTTTTGGAAGAACTTGGTTTCCCTCAGGAACGCAAGCGCCTAATTTTGAATCGCTATTCCTCTTTCATTGGTAACATCAACGCCAACGAAGTGACAAAACGCATGGGGTTCGAGATTAATCATATCGTTCCTTACGAGAAAAAACTTCTCATCGCTGCGAACTTAGGGGAGCCTTACATTCTAAACAATAAACGCAGTAAGTTTGGTAAAGCAATTGCCGCAATCGCCGATGAAATTATCGCCATGCCGCTACGCCAAGCCCTCAGCTTCTCAAATTTAAACGGAACCGTTCCGCGTGAATCACTCAATACGTCGCGTTCATTCAAAGGAATGAACAATGACTGATTCCACAACACCTGTACCAACAGAAGATCAGCGCATTTCCGATGAAAAACGGGCTCGCCTCGTTAAAGCAGATTTCGCCGTTCCAGCGTTGCGCGTGCTAAGGGTTTCGGATAAATCCAAAACGGCCGCAGACGTTTCACAAGCCTCAACTTCAAACGGTTATTTAGCAACCAAATCCGCGTTGCACCGCCGCTTGTTGAACGAGCTTGAAGCTAAAAACCTTCTAGATTCCGATGAAAACGCCATTGCGGGCTTTATATCAGACTTTACTAAGGGCGTTCTTTCCACTGAAGAACTTCCCCTCAATCACTATGAACGCCGCATTTTAGCCGACGACTTAATACAGGAAACCCTCGGCGTCGGCCCATTGGCCCCGTTGATGAAAGACCCCGCCGTCAGCGATATTTTGGTCAACGATCCCAAAAACATCTTCGTTGAACGCTACGGTCGTCTGGAAAAAACCTCCATCAGCTTTAAAGATGAAGCGCACCTAATCCGCATTATTCAACGGCTTGTTGCCCGTGTGGGCCGCCGGATTGATGAGTCCTCCCCCCTTGTGGACGCCCGTTTGGCGGATGGCAGCCGGATCAACGCAACATTGCCCCCCATCAGCGTAAACGGCCCAACGCTCTCTATTCGGCGCTTTGCAAAAATTCACTACACGCTTGAAAAACTGCAAGAGCTGGAAATGTTCTCGCCGGCGATGACCGAGTTTTTAGCTGCTGCCGTAAAAGCCCGGCTTAACATCCTCGTTTCCGGGGGTGGTGGTGCAGGTAAATCAACGTTCATTTCCGCCCTTGCAGCTCTTATTCCACCGGGGGAGCGGCTTATCACCATTGAAGACGCCGTAGAGTTGCAACTTAGCCATGAAAATATTGTGCGAATGGAAACGCGCACAAATAATACGGAAGGCGCCGGTGTAATTACCACCCGCGACCTTGTGATTAACTCTCTGCGCATGCGCCCGGATCGAATCATTGTAGGGGAAGTTCGCGGGGCTGAGGCGCTTGATATGCTTCAGGCGATGAACACCGGGCACGAAGGCTCCATGACAACCGTTCACGCAAACTCGCCGAAGGACGCTCTAACGCGTTTAGAGACAATGGTTCTGCTTGCGGGAACGGAACTGCCAAGCAGGGCAATACGCGAGCAAATTAACTCTGCGATCCATTTGGTGGTGCATATTCGCCGCCATGAAGACGGAAAACGCAGAATTTCAACGATTTGTGAAATTGAACGTCTTGACGACACTCAATTCCATGTAAGAGAATTATTCAAGTTTAACTACATTGGTAATGAAGACGGCCGTGTTATTGGCGAGTTTGAGACAAGTGGATTCACCCCACGCTGTTTCGAACTCCTCCAGCTACACACCCCGAAACTCCCCGAGGCACTCTTCAAATCCAATCCACAGGCGGATCGTTAGATGACACTCTTATTCCCCATGATTGTTCTGGTGGTACTGCTTGGCGTCTTGATTGCCGTAATGCGTACTTGGCATGTTCGTGCTCTTACAAGCGACCGCTTAGCAGAACGTGTGCTGCTGATTGATCTTTCCAGCGAAAAACGCCCAAGAATTCAATCTGTTATTCAACCCACCCCAATCGTTGGTTGGATTGTTGGCGTTCTTACTCTCATCATCTGCTTAATTACCGGTGTAGGCGGGTTGTTCAGCTTAGCCTTTGCTTTAGTCGTGGGTTACTTTGTCGCTCAAATTGAAATTTTAATCTATGAAAACCGCCTCCTGCGCTTTGAGCAACAGTTAGCCGAAGCGGTGGACTTGATGGTTGCAGCCCTTCACTCCGGTGCCACTATCGTTCAGGCTCTTGAAATCGCGGCAAAAGAAATTCGCTCTCCTTTGAAGCCAATTATTGAGGAAGTTGCCCAGCGCATTCACTACGGGGATGATCCTAAGGCGGTTATGCGCATGCTGGTGGAGAAACTCCCGACGGAAAATTTCCACCTTTTTGCGACGGCACTTTCGGTTCACTGGGATGTTGGCGGCAACTTGGCCCCGGTACTTTCCACCGTTGGCTCGGCTATACGCGACCGCATTGAGGTGGATCGTCGGATCAGGGCAACAACGGCTCAGTCTCGCTTGGCAGCCTTTATCATTCTTGGTGTTACATACCTGCTTGCCTATGTTGTTTACCAGTACGATGAGTTTGCGTTCATGAATTTCGCCTACAGCACCACGGGCCAAACAATGATTGCAAGCGCAATCTTGTTGCAAGCAATCGGCTTGATTATTCTCTCCTACCTCAACCGGGTGAAAGTGTAACCTCTGATGCTCTCTATTTTCCTTGTCTTTGCTTGTTGGCTGATCGCGATTATCGCCGTTCTTATGATCATACGGCACGTTTCAATCATTCGCCGTGGGAACGACCGCATTCAAGCGTCTGCTAAAGTCTACACTAAAGAAGAGGTGTTGGACTATAAAGAGGATGAGTTTAACGGTTTGCGCGGTTGGCTTTACCGTGCTGGTTACCGTGCGAATCAGGCTTCAACGATATTCTTTTTGGTAATGCTGGCTTCAATTTGCGTGGGTGCGTTTGCGGCATTTGGCTTCATCAATTTTGGTTTTCAAAATTATTTCACTCAGCAATTGAATGATATGCCGGGTGGCGCGGGGGATGTTTTCCGTGTTCCGTTCCTGATTATTCCTTACCTTCTATTTTTCGGCATTGCACTATTACCGGTGTATATTGTCGTTCAGCAGCGTAAAATTTACAGTGCTCGCATTCAGCAGGGCATGCCAATTATTTTAGAGTTGTTGGCCACACTAAGCGAATCAGGGCTAACGTTTGACGGAGCGATTGAGCACATTTTACTTTCTTACCGCCGGGATCACCCGCTTGCGGTGGAGTTTAAAATCTACCAGGCGGACTTACGCTCCGGCCGCGGCCGTGTTGAGTGCTTGCGCCGCATGGCAAAGCGGATTGATGTAATTCCCTTTACGGCTTTTATTTCAGCAATTGTTTTAGCCGAGCAACGTGGTGCTAGCATTTCCACGGCGCTTCGTTCTCAGGCTGAGGAATTGCGCCGCCGCCGCCGTGAAAAGGCCCTTGAAATTGCCCTTACAGCACCGTTGAAGCGTGTAATTCCCATGGTTGTTTTCTTCCTTCCTGGCATCTTTATTTTCACTCTTGGCCCCATTTATTTTCAAATTTTCAACGCTCTTGATTTATTCCTTATTCGGGGAGGAGGGTTTTGAGAATTCAATGGCACCTCATTAAGGAGGCAACCGGCGAGATCCTAATTCGGGATCTTGAGATTGCAAATACTTGGTGGAAAAGACTTTGTGGACTTCAGTTCCGAAAATCTTTTCCCGCAGGCAAGGCTATTTTACTTGTCCCATGCTCCTCAATCCATACTCATTGGGTTAAGTTCCCAATAGATGTAATCATGGTGGATAAGCACGGTGTCGTTCTTGACAAGAGAGATGGCGTTAAACCTTGGCGTATGTTGAGTGCACCAAAAAATACCTACGGCGTTTTGGAATGGATTCCCGAGAGTGCCAAAATTTCCGTAGGCGAACGATTGCGAGTTGTAGCTCACCCTAAAGGTGCACTACTGCAAAAACCAAAAAACCTCGACTACTTGCTGTTCGAGTAATTTTGAGTAAACTTGAGTTAGGATGGTAACACGAAAGATGAAGAGAATAACACGATATTCCACTCCGTTGTCAGGCTTTTCCTTTGCCCTGTTAGCGTTGGTTTGTTTGTCCGAGCCAATAGCAGCGCAAACTGCAGAAACAAGCTTAGTTTCACAATCCAGTAACATTCAATTTAGTGTTCCCCCTAAAGTCTCCTCTGGCGGAAGTGCAAATCGTTTGTTCGCTCCACCATCAGCTGCACGCCCCATGAATTCGTCAACAGCCTCTGGCATCCGCTCGCTGACCGAAGACGAAGAAAAAAAATACAGCAGCACAATTAAGCAAAAAATCGCGACGGAAAAAAATCTCGACCTAATTATCGGCCGCCCGCAGCTTCTTGTGTTCAAGTCGCCGCCGCTTCGCATCCAACTAGCCGACGATGAAATCGCTACCATCAACACGATTTCTGCAACTGAACTTTCCGTCACTTCAGTTGAACCCGGCACTTCGGTTTTGAACATCTGGTTTGAAAAAGAAGGAAGCCCCTACGAAGCGGAAGTTCTGAGCTATTTGATTCGCTCCTTCCCCGATCCTGAGGATCGCTCTCGCACAGAGTTCATGTACCAAAGCCTTCAAAATGAATTGAATGTTCTTTTTGCTGATAGCGATATTCAGCTGATCTCCGTGGGCGATAAGCTTGTAGTAAAAGGCAAAGCAAATGACTTTGTTGAAGCAGCGCAGATTCTTAGAATTGTTGAGTCGCAGGCTTCCACTCAAAGCAGTATGGGCATTCCGTTTGAAACAAACTTGGATATAAACTTCAACGATCCCGATGTGAGCGACCTTCCTAAAATTCGGAATTATTTGATCTCTGGCTCTTCAAACATCATCAACATGCTGCAAGTTCCGGCGGAAAAACAAATCCAACTGAAGGTAACTGTTGCTGAGGTGAACCGCTCTGCGGCGCGCTCCATTGGTTTTAACTTCAGCCTTACAAATAAATCAGGAATCATTACAACGGGTAACAACACCGGTAACCTTTTGAACGGTGCCGCCAATGTTCCCTTTTCCTATGTTCACGATGTCAACTTCCAAGCGGCTCTTCGCGCGCTTCGCAACTTGAACTTTGCTAAATCCCTGGCAGAACCTACGCTTGTTACAATCAATGGTAAGGAAGCCTCCTTCAGAACAGGCGGCTCGTTCCCCATTCCCGTTGTTACGGGAAATACAAGCAGCGGCTTGCAGGGTGTTACGTTCCAAAACTTTGGCGTAAACCTGAGTTTCACCCCTTACACCCTGACTGATAATAAAATCCGCTTGATGATTGATGGCAGTGTTACATCGCGTAACGAGGGCGGCGGCGGAACTATTCAGCAAACCAACATCCCCGGTTTGGATGAGCGTACTTTCAATACTACTGTTGAGCTGAACGAAGGGCAAACTCTTGCCATTGCGGGTATACTTCAAACGGAAACACGTGCACAAAGCACGAATATTCCGTTCTTCGGTGATCTTCCCCTGATTGGCCGCTTGTTCGGGAATTCTGAAACTACCTCACAGGAGCAAGAGCTTCTGGTTCTTGTTACGCCAGAAATTGTCGTGCCCTTAGATTACAATGAAGTTCCACCGTTGCCCGGAAGCGATTCTTTTGAGCCCGACGACCTTGAGTTCTATCTTTACGGAAGAATGGAAAGCCGCGCACCCCGCGATTTCCGCAGCCCCGTTCAAAATGATTTCGACCGCCTTCGCTGGCATCGCTTAGAGCAAGTTTACCTTCAGGGCCCCTCTGGTTATTCAACCGGCGGAAATTACCCCAACTAATCGACACACTTTTCAGGACGGTTTTAGTATGATTTCACGTTTCAATATTCACGCAATTCCCTCAACATTTGCCGCCGTCTTGGTTGCCGGTGTTTTCCTAGCGGGCTGCCAACACTCTGGCAGCTACGATTTGCCCCATGGGTACATCCCCAAACCTGCTGGCACCAGCCAAAGCATTGCATTCAACATGCAAGCGGCCAAGGGTGAAGCCTACAAGTATGTGCTGCACACAAATCGTTTTGTCTCCAACACAACCTACCTTAGCCCCACAGGGCAAAGACAGGTGGAGTACATGGTACAAAATATCTCCACAAACCCTTATCCTGTAATCATTGAACCCAGCGGGAATCCGCAAATTGATGAAGCTCGCCGTGTTGCCCTTGTGGACTACTTCAGCCTTCAAGGAATTTACGATGCGGAAAACTTTGTGGTCGTCACTTCACCGGACGACTCATTTGCAACGGTGGAACAAACACAATAATACCGGCTCAATCAGCTTTACTTAGACTTTATAATTCGAAACATCAAAAGGACGCTCGCATGTTAAACAATACCCGCATAACACTTCTTTCTGCGACACTTTGCGTTGCATCTCTTCTTGCTGGTTGTGCTAACCAGGGTTCAATTGAAGGAATCAATCCAACTCGTGGTGAGCGAGTTCGTGATTTGTCCTCCAATGATTCAGCCCGGCTTGCCATAGCTACTGCTCAAGAGCTGGAACGTGTAGGCAGCTATGCTGAAGCAGCCGTTCAATACGAACGGGCGCGTGAATACGATCCGAAGCAAGTGCAAGTTAGCCGCAACCTTGCGGTACTTTACGACCTTACGGACCGCTACTCACGTTCTAAGGACGAATACATTAAGGCCCTTCAGCTGTTCCCCCGGGATGCTGAACTACTAAACGATTACGGCTACTTTAACTACCGCCGTGGCAACCTTGAGTTATCAGAACAATACCTCACAAAAGCCACGGAAATAGATCCTTTTCTAGATCGAGCATGGATGAACCTTGGAGTAACTCTGGCAGAGCAGGGTCGCTACAAGGAAAGTCTACTCGCATTTGAACAGGTTCGCCCTGAGCCGGAGGCCCTGCAAAACCTTGGTACAATCATGGCCCGCCAAGGGCTTTTTGATGAAGCCAAGGAAGCACTGGAGGAAGCTCTCAGGCTTGATCCAAACCTAGAGGAAGCACGGCGTGTTCTTGGAAGCATCGCAGAGTACGAAGAGCGCCTTGGCTCCTAATTCAGGTTCCATCCAAAGGCTTACACCCGATTCACGCTCAACCCTAACAAACCGAACGTAAACTTAAACCCATTAAACTTACTCGGCCCATTGATTGTAGTTCAATGGGCCGTGTTGTTTTTCAGAATCGCTGAGTGTGATCAGGCGGGCTCTTGCATGCTTAGGCAATGAAGCGAACCGCGCCCTACGACGATTTGGGTGGAATCCAGCCATACTACTTTTGTGTTTGGCCGGTAGTTTTTTATGGCTTCTTCAAAAGCTTCTTTAGCTCCCGGTGTATTTTGGGCGGGAAAATGCGGTGCAAATACGCAGCCGTTACCAAAGACAAAATTTAAGTGGCTAGCAGGAAGCCGTTCCCCTTCATAGACAACCGGTTGGGGCATGGCGATGGGGATGATCTCTGGTTTGCGATTTCCCGGCAAACGCACGTCTTGCAGGCGCTCCCAATTCTCTTGCAGGGCCTTGTAGTTTACATCTTTCGGATTACGTTCCACCGCTGTTAGAATAACATCTTCAGCAATAAAGCGTGTCATGTCATCAATGTGACCATCGGTATCATCACCGGCAATTCCGTCGCCAAGCCAAATGACTTGTTTCAAGCGAAACACCTGCTTGAGATGATCTTCAATTTCTGTTTTGCTGAGGTGGGAATTGCGGTTTTGATTCAGCAAACACGCCTCACTCGTCAGCACAACACCGTCGCCATTTGTATCAACAGATCCGCCTTCAAGAATAAAATCATGGGCTTCACGCTGGTGGTTTCTAAGGTTGCAGATCAAAGTTGGAATGTCATTTTCCTGATCAAAGGGGGGGTACTTTCCGCCCCAAGTGTTGAATCGATGATCCAGGGCAAGCTTCTCCCCATTGGGATTTGTTAACCAAATCGGGCCAAAATCCCTGATCCACGCTTCTTTTGTTGGGAATTGATGAAATTTTATTTGGTCAAGGTTTGAATCAGGGAAAGAAGAATGAAATTTCTTAATGACTCTTTGCGCGGTTGCACGATGCTGTTCACTTGAAATACAGACTTCAACAGATTGCACGGCGGATACTGCGAGCAAAAGTTGCGCAAACTCCTCTTGGGCTTTTTCAAGAGCCGAGCCCCACGTTTCCAATCGGTTTGGAAACGATGTCCAAAGTGCGCGGTGGGTTTCCCACTCTGCTGGCCAACGCCAGTTTTTCTGATTTTGATTGTTTGATTGGTTCATCATAAAGGTTCTACTAAAAAATGACAGATAAGCGAATTCAAATGGAATTCACCCACGATTTTCAAAGAGCCTTGCAACAGGCGCAACGGGCATTGGCAAACTATAATGAAAAAGCCTTTCCCAAGCGCCCCCCAGAATTCTTTGCCCTTGAGCTTTCCGGCGAAGCGGGCGAGTTAGCCAATAAAGAAAAAAAAATTTGGAAGGGCAAAACCGTTTCTCCCGATTCATTGGCGCAAGAAGCTGCCGATGTATTGATTGCTGTCATGAATTATTGTAACAGCCGAAACATCGACTTAGGAACTGCCTTTTTAGAGAAAATCGAAATCATCGAATCGCGCCGTTTGGCAGAACAATTGGAGACATAACCCCATGGATAACTTCCGCAGCTTTATCGGCATGCTCTTAATTTTAGGGATCTGCTTTGCCATAAGCAAAAACCGCAAGGCAATCAACTACCGCACCGTAGCAGGGGGCCTTGGGTTGCAGTTTTTAATTGGGTACATGTTCATCCGGTTTGAAGGCACAGCAAAGTGGTTCAACGCGTTTAGCTTGAAAGTGCAGGAGTTTCTTTCTCTTTCTCAAGAAGGGGCAAAATTTGTTTTTGGGGATTTTGGTGATCCAAGCAAAACGGGATTTTTGTTCGCCACACAAGTATTACCCACCATTATCTTCTTCTCGGCGTTCATTTCTGTTTTGTACTATTTGGGTATAATACAGGTAATCATCTCCGGCATTGCCTTTGTTGTAAAGTACCTGATGGGAACAAGTGGTTCTGAAACGCTGAGCTGTTCGGCAAATATTTTTGTTGGGCAAACCGAAGCGCCGCTGTTGATTAAGCCGTTTCTGGAGAAAATGACTCTTTCAGAACTAAACGCGGTGATGATCGGTGGTTTTGCAACGATTGCCGGAAGTGTTCTGGGTGCGTACATCCTTATGGGCATTCCGGCCGCCAGCTTGATTGCTGCCAGCGTAATGGCCGCGCCAGGAGCTTTGGCGGTGGCGAAGATATTAGTACCAGAAACCGAAGTCAGTGAGACAATTGGCGGCGCGAAAATGCCGAAAATTGATGCCGGAGAAAACCTTGTGGATGCCGCGGCTCAAGGCACAACCGATGGCCTTGGCCTTGCCCTGAACGTTGCAGCTATGCTGATTGCCTTTACCTCCATTATAGCCGTTTTCGACTGGGTACTCGGCGGAATGGATTGGCTGATTGATGCTCAACTTCTGGGCGCTATTGAGCGGGCTGATGGCACTTACCCTGGCATTACACCTAGCAGCATTGGCTTTGTCCTTGGCTGGCTGTTCACGCCCTTTGTGTACATGCTGGGCGTTCCTTGGGAGGATGCAAGTGCTGCAGGCTCTTTTTTGGGAATCAAAATCGTACTCAATGAATTTGTCGCTTACCTGATGATGAAAGACCAACTTTCAACTCTTGATCCGCGCACGGTGTTCATCATGAGCTTTGCCCTCTGCGGTTTCGCCAATCTTGCCTCAATCGGCATTCAAGTGGGGGGAATTGGTGCGTTAGCCCCTTCGCGGCGGAAAG
>DAIOTT010000059.1:0-8062 GCA_036751885.1 Candidatus Sumerlaeota bacterium | reverse complement strand
TTCCAAGCTCGCCGTGCGTGCCATGGTTGGTGGGATTCTGGTTTCCTGCCTAACCGCATGTATTGCCGGTGTTCTTGATACAGGGAACTACGAAAATAGCCAGTTCAAAGAGACCGAAATGAAAGCCGATGCCTTTGCGCCGGAATCCCCTGAAGATTCTGTTGAGATGTTGCTAGAAGAACCAATCAATGTGCAGCCACAAAGCCCCGAGCAGCCACAAAGCCCAGAACCAGAAGAGGGAAGCCCAACGCCCGGCGGAAGCTAAAGGCTAGTTGCCTACGATTTAGCCCGCGCTACCGGCTGGAAATTTACAAGCCGAACACAATCAACCCCGTTGCCCCTTCCAAGAAGCTGCACCCTTTAGGAATTCGCTGTGGATTTTCGTCGCCATTTCATCCACCGATTGTGGATATATAAGCCGCTCGCCTGCAGCAATTGCCGCCTTGTATTGGGCTCCACCATCGTTTTCAACCCCGTAAATGCGTTGGTATTTTTCGGGGTATAATTCAACGAAGCGTGCCGCACTTTTGCCCCGCATAAATTGCTTACTCAGCAAGGATTCAAACGTGTAAGGGTGCACGTGTTCTACAATCGCTCGGGCGTTGAACGCTGTGGGGATTTGGTGGTGCTTTTCTAACCGGTAAATGAACTCAGTATCTTCAAAGGCGGGATCAGGGAAGGATTCATCAAACAAATGCCCTTCCTCAAACCAGTGGCGGGGAAGCGAGGCGTTTAGCGTGTGCCAAAAATCCCATGAGCCTATCAAGGGATTAGCAATGTGGTAGAAGTGGTCGTCTTGGTGAGCGTGCCAATGCTGAATATCATGGGCCATAATTTCCGGTGCCATGCGCGTATTCCCAATCATCGCATAGCGGGGGTATTGCTTTAGGAATTCCGCTACGGCTTGCAAATAATCCGGGGCAAAGCGGATGTCATCATTCAAAAAAAGGAAGTGTTCACCCGTTGCTTCTGCCATTGCAGCGTTGCGGGCAACGGCGGGGCCGCTGTTGGGTTGCTTCATAAATTGGAGTGGTATAAAGGCACCAAAATCGCTCGCCAAAGAATCAATATCAAGAGGCCCGCCGTCGCTAATCAGCACCACCTCCCAATTAGTTTGCGGCAGCGTTTGGGACTTCAGGCAATCAAGGCAAACCCGCAGATGTTCCACCCGGTTGTAAACTGGAAGTATAATACTGATAAACGGCGTTGCCATATTTCGTGTCCCCGTGTTTTGACTGGGCAAAAGATTTCAGGAGTGAAGGAGAAAGACCAATGAAAATTCTGTATTTTGATCCTCAAGCAGGTGTATCGGGGGATTTATTTCTCGGCGCCTTGGTGGATTTAGGCGTTGATTTCAATGCCCTTTCGGAAGCCCTTGCAAGTTTAAACATTGGGGGCTTTTCACTGAAGCAAACGCCTACTAAACGCCATACGATTGCCGCTACAAAAGTAGATGTTGTGGTTGAAGATGTACCCCATCCGCATCGGCATTTGCCAGACTTAGTGAAGATCATCACAGCATCGCCCTTGGCGGAGATCGTAAAGCAACAATCCATTCAGGTGCTTACAAAACTTGCCCAAGCAGAATCCACCGTGCACCGCATGCCCCTGCAAAGCGTTCACTTGCACGAAGTAGGGGGCTTGGATTGCCTGGTGGATGTTGTAGGAACCGTGTGGGCAATCAACGCTCTTAAAGTGCAACACCATATTGCGAAAATTTACAGCGGCCCTGTAAGCGTGGGAAGCGGCTTTGTAAAGTGTGCCCACGGCAATATGCCGCTGCCCGCTCCGGGAACACTTGGCATTTTGCAGGGGTTCCCCATTCGTAGAACAACCTTCAACTTTGAAATGACCACACCCACTGGCGCTGCGCTGATCTCTACCCTTGCTGAAGCCCACACCACCCCCATGATCTTTACCCCCGAGGCCGTTGGGTACGGCGCCGGCACGCGAGATCCCAAGGAAGTTGCCAATTTATTCCGCGTGGTAATTGCTGAGTTGCACCAAGCGCCAAATCAAGCCCTAAGCGCAACCCACACGCATTCCCATTCCCATTCTCACGCGCACACACACGATCATTCTCACGACCACGATCACGGCCATTCGCATGATCATGAGCATTCCCACAGTGATGATCATGAACACGATCATCATCACAATCATACGCATGAGCACGAACACACGCACTAAACTCAAACACACTAAAAATAAACTTCGCCTGCAACGGAATCTTAATTGTAGGCGAATTTTTTTTAACTAAGTGTTCCGAGGGCTTAGCTCATGTTTTTGTAGATTTCCGCAAGAAGAACGGTGGATGAAAAGCGCGTATCGTGGGGCAAGGCTTTATCGTTCACAATATCTTTGAGCACGTTTAGGGCATTTTTCAAACGCCCTGCTTTTAGGTAAACGTTTGCTGTATTCCAACGAACGGCTGCGTTGCGTTTGGCTAAATTGGGGATTTCGCCGATCAGCTTCAATGCTTCATCCATCATGTTCAGTTTGTCATATTCATGCAGAATCATGGTAAGCGCATCATCAGAATCGGATTCGCGGAATACTTCCAAGTGCTTATTCAAGGCGTCTTCCACTTGGCCTAAACCAAATTCCAAGTCGCCGAGAAGTTTTTTGGGAACCCAGTTATCGGGGGATTTTGCGGCCAATTCCACAGCCTTTGCCAAGCGGTTTTCAGCGGATGTTTGTGCCAGAATAATCAACTCTGGAGCCTCGGTTTTTGTGGGCTCCTTTTCGTAGATTGATTCCAGCAACGCAACGGCTTCCTCAACTTGCCCCCGATCAAAATTCACGCGGGCCAAGCAGGTGTGGGCTTTGTAGTGATCAGGGTTTTTGGCTAATACTTCCTTGAAAATCACCTCGGATTTTTCCAAGGATTTCTGGTGCATCAGGGCAATCCCTTTGGAGACTTTTGCTTCTACTGAGGCGGGTTGTTTCGCTAGAATCATCTCTGCCAAAAATTCGGCAAGTTCAGCTTTGCGATCCTCTAAGTGGAAATCCACAAGCTTCTGAAGTTCTGTAAATTTCTTGGCCTTCAGCAGCGTATTTGCATGGTCGCGAACCATTTGGCTGTACTTGGAGCGTGTTACAAACTTGCTTTCAAGAAGGTTCTCGGCGTTGAACACAACGGGTATAAGTTCGCCGATGCGCTGGAGTTCTTGAATCAAGGAGTAGTTTTGTGGGGCGCTTTGGTAGGCAGCTGTAAGAAGCGCAACCATCTCCTGCCGTTTGCCAAGAGCTTCCAACACGCGGGATTTTACGACGATGAAGCGAATATTATTTTGCTGAGTTTCTTGAATTTGGTTGAGGGCAGCTTGTGCTTCCTCCGGCTTCTGCGACTGCAACAGCAAGTGGGCGTAGTTCAGTTTGGCCAACGTATCAGCGGGATAATTGGTTACAATCTGCGTTGTTTTATCCATCGCCGAGGCAAAATCCTGCTCATTTAGGGCTTCAATGGAATCTTGGTAGAGTTGCAGGTGTGCCATAGCAGATTTATAGTTTGCAATTTCAGCTTCCTCAAGCTCAGCCGATTCAAGGTACTTGTGAATCCAACGGGCAAGCTCACCGTGGTGGAACTGGTTGGATTGAACGCGGCGAACCTCCTTCACGGGGATGGGTAATTGTACTGAAATCCCTTGTTGAATTGCCATGCTTGAGGGGGCATTTACAAGTTCCCATTTTGAACTTGTGGACGTGCGTTTAAGTTTAGCTTTTTTCATGGAGGTTCCTTTTAGTTAATCCCTTTTTATTGAGAGGATAAAAAACTTGGCGCGTGCATATAAAATCCCGGCACAAAATTAAGGCGTGCCGGGAAGAAATTTAGAATCGCAAACCACCCTCACTTGCTGAGGGGTGTGTGCTTATTCTTTAAGAGTACCATCTTCGGGGTTCAGAATATCGAAGGGGGTCAAATCAAACTCAGTCACAACAACAACGGAGTCCCGTTGAACGTTATCGGGAACAGCACCGGGACGGTAAAGCTCGTACCGAACGCCGCCAATGTTTGCTACGGAACCATTGTAACGGCGGTTCCAATCAATCACAGCATCCTCAATCGCGCGCTCTTGATCGTTTCGCCAATCGACGTAAGCAAGGCGCTGTGTTTTACGCTCCGCTAAACGATCCAAAAACTCCGTGTAAAACGATTCTTGTTCATTCTCAAGATTGCGTAAATCCTGCAAACGACTGTTGTACACTTTCACGATTTGATCTGTCATGACTGATGGATCAAGGGAATCTGCCTGTTGCTGCTGACCAGCACCGGGGTTTGGACCAAAGAGGAGGTCGCTGGTTTGATCATCAAGGCTTGTCTGCGAGGCGTAATTTACGATGTTCGTTTGGCCGTCTAACCCAGTTCCTTGCTGTTGTGTTGGGTCAGGTGCGCCCCCGGGCCATTGAATTTCTTGGTAAGTGCTGTTATCTAGCCGAGTACCCGCCAGAACGACTTCATCAACGTACCGAGACCAAAGCTCGACCTGATCTGAATAATGGCACCATTCGGCCCAAATGTTAGGGGGCGTTGTACCATCATAACCCGGAAAGCCTGGGCGGCTTGTAATCAACTGTACATAACGCTCCTGAGCGAGGCGGTCGAATTCCTTCGCTTCGTCGTACGTAATGCGCTTGCGGTTGACAAATTTTGTACCGTCCCAACGGGTAAGCTCTTCAAACCGGAAGGCATAAAGCTGAGCAATACCATCAGGATTTACATCGCCTGAGCCCGCGGAGCTACCGCCAAGAGTTCCCGGTGAAAACGGAGAAAAACCCCCCGTGCCGGAAGCGAAGGGGTTGTTGGTAGCAGCCGGAGCACCCGGCTGAGCCGTTGTTGCATCCGAAGGGCCGCCGAACGGGCTTGCGGGGGCATTCGTACTGAAAAACGGATTTGAATCGTTTGTCGGCGGAGTAGCGGGGCCCGATGATTCGCCGCCGAATGGCGATGCCGGTTGAAAATTTCCGGTTGCAGAGGGTGTTGCCGCTGCAGGGCCGCCAAAGGGGGAAGCTGGCTGTGCGCTACCAAATGGAGAACCAACGTTTTCCGTTCCGCCAAAAGCCGCAAAAGGGTTTTCATCAGCCGCAAATACTTTTGCGCCCGGCTGAGGGGTTTGAGCTGGTGGCTGAACGGGTTGAGCCGGTGCCGATCCATCGCCAAATGGTGATGTAACAGGAGCAGCAGTGGGAGCATCAAACGGGTTCACCGTAGAACTGGAACCGGAGTTAGGCTCTGCGCTAAATGGATCTGGCGTTGTGCTGGCATTCGCGTAGGGATCATTTTGAGGAGGTGCTTCAAAGGGCGAAGTCACTGTGGCGTTGCTCTCATTATTGGGAGCAGAGAAAGGATCGCTGGCGGTAGAACTTGCAGGGGCGGGCAGCGCCGAACCGAATGGGGAAATCGGCGTCGCAGAATCACCGAAAGGCGAAGCGGGTACGGAAGCCGGAGCCGAAAATGGATCTTCAACAGCCGGTGCGTTTTGGCTGAAAACAGGCGCCGATGTCGCCAAGATTCCTAAGGCTGAACAGATCAACGTGCGGGTAGAAATTTGTAACATAGATATATCCCCTTGAAATTCTCCTACAAAATCACTTGTGGTTTCACGGATGACAAGGAAAAACCCTCTTAGAACAGCAAAACAATACCAAATTTTAGGAATTTAGAACGCAAAACTTATGGCCAGAACAATCCTAGCAAACAAAAACATCCTTGTATTGGGTTCATCATCCGCCCCCGGAAGGGGAGCAGTCCTTCAACTGTGCCGTGAAGGAGCTAAAGTAACTCTATGCGATTCCGATACCACAAGCACGGAAAAACTCTCTCAGTTACTCCACAAAAAGAAGGCGGAATCCATTCAAGCGCACCTCCCGGTGGACAAAGCCGATTGGGAAGAATTGCTCGTCAAGGCCCGGGACTTCAGTGGTCATTATCATATGGTTGTCAATGCCCACGCCTTGACGTATGGAGCAGGCTATTCGCAAGACGAAGCCGAAGCCGATGCCCTGAAGCTAAATGAGATGCTTATACGCTTACTGAAGGATCGTGGGCCGTTGAAAATGATCTCTTTATGGGATGCCGAACGCCCGCTAGACGCCGATTACGGCGACCAATGGCACGCCTGGTTGTTGCTTGAAGCCTTTCAACGATTGGAAGAAGAGCAAGTGAAAGAGCTTGACGAGCAAAAGGGTGTTCCCCACCTTAGAGCCGGTGCCATTGCTGATTCCGTTGTCATGATTCTGCAACTTCCCCCCAGCGCTTGCCCGGAAGAGGTTCACCTGAAGTACGTTCCATCCAGCGAAAAGAAAGCTTGAAATTCCGATGACTACACCCGCCAACGCCCCCCATTTGGATGAACTCCTAAAGAAAGCCGAACACCTGATTGAGGCGTTCCCCTACTTGCACCGCCACAGGGGGCAGCTTGCTGTGATTAAATACGGCGGCGCTGCCATGATTGACGATCAATTGAAGGAGGCGGTGCTGCAAGATATTGCTCTGATGGTGATGGTCGGCATCAAACTCGTCATTGTGCACGGGGGCGGCAAGGAAATCACCCAGCTGCTGGATCGCTTGGGAACAAAAACCACGTTTATCAATGGTCAACGCGTTACCGATTTGGAATCCCTTGGGGCCGCAGAAATGGTACTGGCGGGGAAAATCAGCGGCGATATTGTCTCCGGCTTGAACACCCGCGGCGTGCAAGCGGTGGGAATTTCCGGAAAAGCAGCCAATTTACTGAGCGCCAAAATGCAGGAAACCAGCGAGCAACTTGGTTTTGTTGGCCAAATTGAAAAGGTAAACCCCCAGATTATCCACAGCCTTACGGAAGACGGATTCATCCCAGTAATCTCGCCCTTAGGCATTGGGGTGGATGGGCAAACCTACAACATTAACGCCGATGTTGCCGCCTTGGAAATTGCTAAAGCAGTTGGCGCGCGAAAACTCATCTTTCTCTCTGATATTCCCGGTGTGCTTCGCGATCCAAAGGATGAAGCAAGCCTGATCAGCACCATTCAAAAGGATGAAATTGAAGAACTGATCACCGCAGGAATCGTCAGCGGCGGCATGATCCCCAAACTCCGCAGCGCCGGCGACGCCCTCACGGTTTGCAATAAAGTGCACATCCTAGACGGCCGCCGCCGCCACAGCCTTTTGCTGGAGCTCTTCACAGACCACGGCATCGGGACGCAGATTGTTCGATAATTGATTTTTTAGACGGGATAACAGGATTTCACTGGATGTTTCCAAGCTTGAAAATTCTAACTCAAACGCCTTCACTCATCAATATTTTATGAGTATTCGCTTTTATCGTAAGTGAAAGAACTACTGGAACAGAATTACTCGCTGTACTTATCCAGCATGCGGCGTAAGTCTTGGTACATGGGTTCCAAATCTTGGGGGGTGAAGCCTTGGGCTAGGGCTTCTGACCAGTGGAGTTCGGCGGTTTTGTAGTCCATTTGGCCGTAGGCAATACGGCCCAGCACGGCGTGGGCGCGGGGTAGAGCGGGGTCTAATTCAAGGGCTCGTTGCGCGCTGATTTTGGCTTCGTCATCTTTTTCAAGTTTCAGCAAAGCAATCGATAATCCCTCATGGCCTTCGCTTGAATCGGGGTTTAGTGCAAGCAATTCGCGGAATTCACCCTCGGCTCTTGCCCACCGTTCAAGCTTTAGCTGGGCATAGGCAATGCCTAGGCGTGCTTCCTCAAAAGCAGGCTTTAGCTCTTTGGACTTTCCAAATGCCACAAGCGCTTCGTTTGCTAAGCCGTTCTGAAGGTTGTCTTTTCCTAACAAATACCACGCATGAAAATTATCAGGGTTCCGCTCAATTGCCTCCTGGATGTAGGGGTTTGGGCTATTAAGGGATTCTAGGGAAAGATCATCGAACAAGGAAATTTGGCAGCCGGCGAACATAACACCGACTCCTAAAACGACTGATGCAAGAGCAATTTGATGGGCGCTAAATGGTTTCATGGTAGGGGAGCAGGCCTTCAATCGCGAGTTGGAGTTCATGAATTCCTTGCCCATCGGCGGCAGAAATCATGTGGGGCTTTAGCTTTGTTTCTTT
>DAIOTT010000058.1:0-19331 GCA_036751885.1 Candidatus Sumerlaeota bacterium | reverse complement strand
CCGATCTTGAGAATGAAATCGTTCTACACGTCATTCAAAAAGGGTACATTCTGAATAACGACCTTATTCTGCGCCCTGCAAAAGTGATTGTTGTTCGCAACCAATAAGCGCGAATTTATCCCATACTCGCGTCTTTAAGTTTTTTGATGGATTGACGAGTTCATTTACAATGCGATAAATTTCGAATTATGATTCAGTTCGGGGTTTTTTCTATGAAGTATTCTTTCATTTTTGCGATTTTTAGTATCGTATTATTTCTTCAACCAACAGTGCAGGCTGAAGTAGTTCTGCAAGAAGTTGAATATGATCACAACGGCCAAAACTTGGTTGGCTTTTTAGCTTACGATTCATCGGTAACAACTAAACGCCCCGGTGTGATGATCATCCACGATTGGAACGGGATCGACGACTATGAAAAAGGCCGCGCCAAACAACTTGCGGAAATGGGGTACGTTGCCTTTGCTGCTGACATCTACGGTAAGGGGCACACGGCTGCTGAGCCGGG
Organism: Candidatus Sumerlaeota bacterium; assembly: GCA_036751885.1. GTDB lineage: Bacteria > Sumerlaeota > Sumerlaeia > SLMS01 > JAHLLQ01 > JANRMB01. The sequence continues at coordinate 18,826 of DAIOTT010000058.1, read as the reverse complement.
AAAAGCAGGGGAGTGGGCCGGTAAATTTCGCAACAACGACCGTGAAATGTTCAGGGCTCGTGCAAACCGTGGGCTCGAATTTTTGAAAGCCCAAGAACAAACGGATGCCACTAAGGTTGCGGCGATTGGGTATTGTTTCGGCGGTACCGGCGTTCTTGAACTCGCCCGCAGCGGCACAAATCTCAACGGCGTGATTAGTTTTCATGGCGGGCTGAATCAATCAGCTGAAGCAACCCCTGCAACGGCAATGAACACTCGCATCTTAGTTTGCACCGGAGCCGATGATCCCGGCGTACCGATAGAACAAGTGGGCGAACTTGAGGATGAATTGCGTGCGCTGAACGCGGACTACCAAATCATCTCCTACGGCAACGCCGTTCACAGCTTTACAAATCCCGGGGCAGGTAATGACAAAAGCAGCGGCAATGCGTACGACGAAACAGCCGACAAACGCTCTTGGGAGCACATGAAGGTGTTTTTTGCTGAAGTGCTGCAATAAGCAAAGCTATAAACATAAACGTTGAATTTGTGGATGGAGTGGAATTCACGTGGAAATATTACTCAGTATAATCATTGGCCTTGCCGTATTTCTAATTATCATCGCAGTAGCGGGTTTCATATTCGGGTTAGCCGTACGAATAGTTTGCAAGTTTCAACCTTCGTTAGGAACCTGCATGCTTTATGTGGTGTTGATTGGAATTATCCAAGCAGTTCTAGGCGGTTTGATCCAAGTTAGCTTTCAATCTTCTGGTAATCAAAGTCAATTTTCCTCCATACTGATTACGTTCTTTACAAGCGTTGTATTGAACTCTTTTTTGATCGGAATGATTGTAAAGGATGAATCTAACGAGGCGATTGGGTTCATCAAAGGACTTTTAGTTTATCTTTTGAATACCCTCATCGGTGTGGTAATCGGCATCGTATGCGTCGGGATTCCGTTGGTGGCGGTTGGAATTTTTAGCATTCGCTGATCGATTCGCCCAAATTCAGAACGATTCATTTGCAGACAAAACGTTACCTCACGGTGAAGAATTCAGTGCTGATAAAATTGGTGAATAAATTCTATTATGCCAATATTTCCCGGCTTGACCTAATCAAACCATAAGCTAACGATAATTTTATGGTTCAACGATTATTCCTTATCCTTCTGCTCCTAATTTCATTCGTTGGGTGCAGCACAAACTCGGAGTCGGTAGACTCTAATGATGCACAGCCATTCCGTGTGGCTTGCAGTGGTAAGTACCCACCCTTTAGTTTTTATGATGCTTCGGGCGAGCTGACGGGTTTCGACGTAGAAGTTGCCCGTGCCATTGGGGACGCATTAGGGCGTGAAACGGAAGTCATAACCACAGAGTGGTCTGGCATTATTGCTGGGCTGCAAGCTGAACGATACGATGCAATCATCGGTTCAATGGGTGTAACACCTGAACGAGAACAACAGGTTCGCTTCTCTGAACCCTATTATATTTCTGGTGCTCAATTGTTCATCAGAAGCGACGATGCAGAAAAGTTCAAATCAATCGACGACTTAAAAGGGAAAAGCATCGGCGCTGGCATCGGGTCAACTTACCAACTCTATGTAGAAGAGAATTACCCGGAGATCAATGTTCGCTCCTACCCAAGGGAGCAGGATATTTTCGAAGATATGGCCTCCGGCCGGCTGGATGGTTTTGTCACCGACCTGCTTGTGGGCCGTTACAACGCCAAAAGTGCTGGTCAGGAATTCGTCCCAGTGGGCCCTCTGCTATACGATGAGCGAATTGCAATCCCCGTTAAGATCGGCAACGAGGCGCTATTGGCTGAAATTAATGAGGCGTTGGTTGAAATTGAAGTAAACGGAACCATGCAAAAGCTTCGGGATAAATATTTTTCATTACCGCAAGAGGCGCTTGATGTTCCGACATCGGTGATTGTGCGTATGCTGGGGATTGGTTTTCTGTACACCATCTTTGCAGGGGTTGTTTCTGTTGTTCTCGGATTCATAATCGCCATTCCCTACGGAGTGGGAATTAAAAGTGCCCCTCAACCGTTGCGGGGAATTTTGCTGCTTTCAAATGAATTCATTCGGGGAACACCAATTCTTGTGCAGTTGTTTTTTGTGTATTACGCTCTGCCAAAATTAGTGGGGGATTTATTCGGCATAGGAAATGTGGCGCAAAATTTTTCTCCCTTGCAGGCTGGAATTTTGACTCTTACCCTAAACACTTCCGCGTATATGGCTGAAGTTGTTCGCAGCGGTTTAATTTCCGTTCCGCCGGGGCAGGCGATTGCTGCTCGGGCCCTTGGGCTTTCAAAAGTGCAAACGTTTCGTTTTGTTGTTTGGCCCCAAGCATTCCGCGTGATGATCCCCAGTTTAATGAACAGCGTTGTTGCTACGATTAAAGATACAGCCCTGCTGAGTGTGATCAGCGTTGCTGAGGTTGTAACGGAAGCACAAAAACTGATCAGCGTAACATTCAACCCCATGGAGTTTTACTTCTATGTGGCGGTGCTCTTTTTTATCTTCTCCTACCCGTTGATGAAAGCCGCGCAGAAATTGGAAGATAATATCCGCCGGAAAGGGTTTACAGAGAATGCTTGAGTTTAGAAACTTAGCCAAACAATACGACGGCGGAAAAATGGCTGTTGATATTAGCGAATTGCAAATTCCGCCCGGTGAAAGCTTTGCCATTCTAGGCACAAGTGGAGCAGGAAAAACTACCCTTCTACAATGTATGGCGCGGTTCTTACTCCCCACAAGCGGTGAAATTTTGTTGGATGGTACAAACATTCAAACCATTGAACAACGAGAATACCGCCGGCGCGTCGGCGTGGTTTTTCAAGCGTTGAACTTATTTCCGCACCTTACCGTTGTAAAGAATATGATTCTTTCACCCACAATTGTTTACGGGGAAGATGAAAAAAAGTCCGAAGAAAAAGCACGGCAGTTATTAGAGCAGCTTAGCATTCCTGAATTAGCAGAACGTTACCCGGGGCAAATCAGTGGGGGACAAGCGCAGCGGGTTGCAATTGGCCGCGCCTTAATTTTATCGCCGGAATACTTACTGTTGGATGAACCCACCTCCGCGCTGGACAAAGTTACTACCCAAGCACTTTCTGAAATGTTGCATGAGCTAAAATCTACCACCACTTTTATTTTTGTGACCCATGATATAGCATTTGCTCGCTCCACAGCAGCTAAGGGCGTGTTAATGGAGCACGGAAAAATTAAAGCCCATGGAACAATTGAAACGTTGGAGCAATCATGGGATTCAGATGAGGAACAGGATTAGGCTTTTTTCTGCAGGCCCATTTCATTAGCCAAAAACCGACCCGTAATACTATTGGGGTTTTTGATGATTTCATCCGGCGTGCCAACGGCCACAAGTTCCCCGCCCTCAGAGCCGCCCTCCGGCCCAAGATCAATAATCCAGTCCGCGTGGCGCATCAGCTCCAAATTATGCTCAATCACCAGCAGTGATATATTATGATCCAGCGCACGGTTGAAAACTTTTAGCAATGTTTCTACATCGGCAGCATGCAAGCCCGTGGTGGGTTCGTCAAAAATTAGGAGTTTTGCTTCTTGATTTTTTGTGACTTCTGAGAGGTGCAGCGCCAGCTTCAAGCGTTGTGCTTCACCGCCGGAGAGCGTGTTGGTGGGCTGCCCTAGGCGTAAGTACCCTAGGCCTACATCTGCTAAGGGGCGAAGGCCTTTTTCGATTAGGGCAACATCGGAAAACACTTCCAACCCTTCGTCAATCGTAAGGGAAAGTATGTCATTAATGTTCTTTCCATTGTATTGAACCTCAAGCAAATGATCTTGAAAGCGTTTGCCTTCGCAGGTTTCGCAAACCACCGCAACATCAGCCAAAAACTGCATGTCGATGATTTGTGTCCCCGTACCCTCGCATGTTTCGCATCGGCCGCCGGCAACGTTGAAAGAGAAATCTCTGGCCATAATTCCGCGCTGTTGCGCCAAGGGTGTATCGGCAAGCAATCGGCGAATGCCGTCGTACGCTTTCAAGTAGGTTGCAGGGTTAGAACGCGAAGAGCGCCCAATGGGATCTTGATCAATCAACACTACATCGTCGAACTTATCCAACCCAGTGAGCCGCACGATTTTGCCGGGCTCTACATTTATTTCCCCTTTGTCTCGCCGGTAATTTGCGTACAAGCACTTTGTGATCAGCGTGGATTTTCCTGAGCCGCTTACCCCTGAGACAACGCACAATACGCCGATGGGAAATTCAACTGTTACATATTTCAGATTGTTCTCATAGGCGCCTTCAACTTGAAACCAATCCTTGGGTTTGCGGCGAATGATTTTTGCGGGTTTTGCTGAGGGTTTGGTTGATCCTTCCCCCTGAAGAAAACGGGCGGTTTTTGAGGCCTCAACATTCAACGTCAGTTTCTTAGGTGGGCCTTCAAAAAGAATTGTTCCCCCTTTTTCACCAGCGTTGGGGCCCACATCAATTAGGTGGTCTGCACCGCGAATTACGTCCATATCATGTTCCACAATGACCGTGGTATTTCCGTAGGCTGTAAGGTTCTTGATTATGCCAATTAGCCGATCAGTGTCCCTCGGGTGTAGGCCAACGGTGGGTTCATCCAGAACGTAGAGTGTTTCCGTAAGTGCGCTGCCCAAGGCAGTTGCCAGGTTGATTCGTTGGGCTTCACCACCGGAAAGGGTTCTTGTTTGCCGAGCAAGGGTAAGGTAGTTTAGGCCAACCTGAAGGAGGTAATCCAAGCGGGATTTGATTTCTTTGATCGGCCGCTCCACGGCTTTTATTAAATGATCTTCAACCTTGGCGGTTTCAAACCAATCTCTTAAAACGGGGATTGGCATTTCCCAAAGTTCTGGCAGGCTTTTACCGGAGATTCGCACCGCCTGTCCCTCTCGGCAAAGTCGGCCCCCTTTACAATCAGGGCAGTCTGTGTAGCCACGGTAACGCGCCAACTGCACACGGGCTTGTACTTTATAGCGTTTTGTTTCAAGCCAATCAAAGTACCCCCGAACGCCGGGCCAATCTTTTTCGCCCTGCAGAATAAATTCTTTGTGCTCATCGGATAAATCTTTCCAGGGGAGATGAAAGAGAATGCGTCGCTTTCCGCTTATGGCATTAAGGTGGTTGAGCATTTCGTCCCCATTTTCGCCGCGCCAGGGGGCAATGGCGCCGCCGCTGATGCTGAGTGTGGGATCGGGAACTACGCGAGTCCAATCAATCCCTGTCACTCGGCCAAATCCTTGGCAAAGGGAACAAGCTCCTAACGGGTTGGAGAAAGAGAATAACCTAGGCTCAGGGGTGCGGTAAAGAATTCCGCTTTGATGACAAAACAATTTGTCGCTAAAGAGCAATCGTTCACCATCTAGTATTTGTACAACGGCCAAGCCTCGGCCCATTCTAAAGGCAATGGAAAGGGCCTCCGTTAGGCGTGTTTGCACGTCGTTCTTTACAATTAGCCGATCAATCACCACGTCAAATTCAGGGACTTTTTTCGGTGCAGCCCATTCTTCTTCTAGGCTGATTGTTTCCCCTTCAAAAAAGATTTTCGTGAATCCCTGCCGTTTGATTTCATCAAGGGTTCCTTCAAGCGCTGAACGCTTTTCAAGTTTGATTGTGGCAAGAATGAGGATTTTAGTTTTCTCTGGTAGGGCTAAGACTTTTTTTGCTGCGGACTGCGGCGATTCGGATTCAACTCGTTGGCCGGTTTTCAGATCAAATATCTGCCCCGCCCGGGAATATAAAATACGCAGGTAATCATTTATTTCCGTCGCCGTTCCCACGGTGGAGCGGGCGTTTTTCACGCTGTTTTTTTGTTCTAAGGCAATCGCAGGGGGAACGTTGTGAATCGCATCAACTTCAGGCCGTGGCATGCGGGCAATAAATTGGCGTGCGTAGGTTGAAAGCGATTCAACATATCGGCGTTGGCCTTCAGCGTACAGAGTATCAAACGCAAGGCTTGATTTACCGGAGCCGCTAACACCGGTAATTACGGTAAGTTTACCCGCTGGAATGCTGACGGAAACATTCTTGAGGTTGTGTGTTCGAGCACCAACAATTTCAATCGGCGCCGGTTTATATATTTTGCGAGCCACAGTGTAAGTCCTAGTCTATTGATTGAGCGGGGGAGCGAAAAAGTTGCCAGTAACGTTGCGAGCCTAGGTTGCATCTCGTTTGGGATCTAACGCGTCGCGAACGCCTTCACCAATCAGGTTGAAACACGTTACAGTCAAGAAGATTGCAATCCCCGGAAAAACCGTTAACCACCAAGTTCCTTGAATATCGTTTCTGCCGTTATTCAACAAATCGCCCCAACTTGCCATCGGCTGCGGAACACCAAAACCGAGGAAGGAAAGAGTGCTTTCCACTAATATTGAACCCGCAATTCCAAAACTTGTAATCACCAGGATTGGCCCTAAGGCGTTCGGCAATACATGACGAAAAATAAGCCTGAAGTTTGAAGCCCCCATGGATCTTGCACTGAGCACAAAATCTTGATTTACGATGCGCAAAAACTCACCCCGCTCTAAGCGAGCAACGGAAGTCCATGAAACTATTCCTAATGCTACGATGATATTAAAGATGCTTGGTTGCAAAAATGCCTGTACGGAAAGAATGAGAAATAACACCGGAAAGCAAATCACGATTTCAATAATCCGTGACAATGCCATATCAACCCAACCGCGGTAGAAGCCTGCAATTGCGCCAAGAAATATGCCGATAGAAACGTAAATCGAAACGGCAATAATCCCGATGAGCATGGAAATTCTTGCGCCGTAAATCATGCGTGTTAGCACGTCCCTGCCGTTTGTATCGGTGCCAAGCAAATGATAACGCTGGTTTTCCGCATAGTCGGCTTCATCTAACAACCATGTAGGTGGTTGCCGGCTTTCCGTTGTAATGTTTTCATTTTCACCAAAGGGAATCAGGGTGCGAAAGGCACGTTCGCCCTTTTCACCAAAGGTGGGTGATTCTATCAGGTTGCGATAGAAAAATTCATCTTGAACGATCGGTGAAATCCTAAGAGTAAGAAAGGTAAGCCCAAGCGTAATCAGCAAAATTGTAAACGCATAAACTTTAAAACTTGGAAACCAACCGGAGAAGAAAAGCAGGGAAAAAAATAAGACGAACCCCAGCATAAATGCCCGCTCTGAGAAGGTAAGCGTGGCAAAAAGCGGGTACCGACCCAATGCTTGCAATGCTACTTCTGAGACTTCGTAGTTGTCCTCAAAATTTAGAATCAGGGATTCAGCTTCTTCAGTTTCAAATGATTTATCTGTAGCTAAACGATATAGTTGCTTTGTTAATATTTGAAACTCCGTTTGTAAATCTGATGCCAAGCTTGCATTCATTAAATCGAAGGAAACAGAGAGAATAGCTCTAAGCTCATCGTCGCTGCGGCTGGAGCTTTCCTCTCGTAGTTGATCCAATACGTTGAGGACGATGTAGTAGTTTTCATCGTACTCATCTTCAAAAACCATCTTGATGTAGATTGGGCGCTTGTTCGCGAGCAGGGGGCAAAACACCCCGACGGTTGCAATAAAGCAAATCACAATGAGTGAAACGACTGCCAACTTGTTGCGAAAAAAATGCTGCTGTGCTTCATGCCAATAGGATTTTTCTTCAGCGTAGGAAGACTTAGTTGCAGTGCTTTCCAACGGCAACGGCGGGGATTGATCACTCATAGCTGATCCTTGGATCCACAACAATATAGAGTAAATCGGCGATTAGAATACCAATTAATGTAAGCGCGGCGGAGAAGAAAAGAATCGCATTAATTACCGGGTAATCACGATACAAAATAGCATCAAACGAGAGCAGACCCATACCGGGAATTCCGAAGATGGATTCAATCACAATGCTCCCCGCAATCAGCTCAGGCAGTAGGCCCGCTGAAATTGTAATGATGGGAATGAGTGAATTCCAAACGGCGTGGCGAAGGATGACAAGTTTTTCCGAAAGACCTTTTGCGCGGGCCGTGCGAATGTAGTCCTCCTTGACCACTTCAAGAATCGCGCTGCGCATTTGCCGGGATAAAAACGCCAAGCTTCCGTAGGTAAGGCAAAGCAACGGAAGGACTAAGTGCCACAATAAATCCATGATTGCAGTGGGATTTCCCGATTGCCAATCCAGTCCCTCGCTGTTCAGCCCTCGGGTTGGAAAAAGATCCGGCCAATCAAAACCGGGAATCGGGGAAGGCCCGCCCGTTAAGGAGAGCAACACAATTTGCCCAACCCAGAATGAGGGAAGTGAATACAGAATAAAGAGCACAACTGTTATCAATGTATCGGTTTTTGTGTGTTGCTTCACCGCGGAAAGAATCCCGATGGGTATGGCAATAATGTAGCTGATGAGAATGGATAAAAATGACAAGACAATCGTAATGGGAAGCCGCTGCCAAATCAGGTTCATCACGGGTTCTTTGCGGATGTACGAATCCCCAAAATCCAAGGTGAACACCTGAGTAAACCAAACCCCTAGTTGTGTGTTGGTGAAAATGTTGAGCGTATGAATGAAGGAGGAGTACGTTTCATAACGAACATTTTCGCGCTTGTAGAAGGAATTCCACCGAACGATGACTTGGCTTTTCTCCTGCTCCCAACGATCTGGTGCGGAGAGAAAATTAAACCCGGTGAGCCCTGATAAGGCATTATTAGCAAGCAGTTGTTTTTGCGATTCACCATGATTCAATGCCTCTATTAGCGGATTCACAGCAAACCCACCAAGAACAATCACAGAATCAACTTCAACTGAGCCCGCAAAATATTCTTCAAGAGTGCGTGAAACATTTTCATCCGTAAACCGGTTGGCATTCTCAGTTTGCCAACCGCGCCATGCGTTGATCTTTTGTGAAGGATCGGCGGGTAATTGAGGGAGTTGAGTGCGGGCAAGAGTTGGCAACAGTGCCAGCAACCGATCGGTACTTTGTACAGGATCAATGCGGCGCTTAGGATCAGTGGTTGGCTCCAGCATATGATCCACGCTGCCCTCCACGGTTTGCAGCGCTTCCAACAGCTCTAGAACGGGTTCAACGGCAATGGTGCTGCTTAGCTTTAGGTTCGTTTCCCCAATGCTTTGCCAAAAAGCGGGGGGGCGAATAAAGTCCGCTGCCGCTTGGCGGGCCAATACGGTTCTATCTTCAAACTTGGTATTTAGCAACATCGGTTTATCAAGGCCAAGGTTGCGGCGGTTTAGCTCCAGTAAACTATCAACCCCGCCGGAAGAATCCGATGCTTGCGCCTCGGAGCTAATAGGGGAGGGTTCGCCGGGTGTAAGCCGTGTAATTACAAATGTAATGAGTGTAATACCCACCAGGGTTACAATCATCAGCATAAGCCGTTTGAAGATATAGTTAATCAAGAGTAGGTGATTCTTCCGTCAGAATAAACTATTGGGAAATTGTTGCGGTGAATTCTTCGGGTTTTTTGTCCCACCACCATTCCACAAAATTGTAGGGGTATTGTGAGGGATAAAATTTCACTCCGCGAATTCCACGGTGGTAGAAATACGTTTCGTTAAACCCTTCAAGAAAAATAACCGACTGTTGATCAGCGATAATCTGATGAATCTGGCGTGCCAGTTCCCAACGTTTAGTCGCATCGAACTCCTCACGCAACCGAACCATCAATTCATCAGCCTTGTCATTTCGGAAGCCTGCATAATTGCTTCCTTTATTACCAATCTGGGTTGAGTGCCAAATTTGGTATGGGTCGGGATCGATTGCTGTTCCCCAGGCATTCCGCACCATTTCAAAATCACGGTCTGTGGTTTTATCGATCATCGTGTTGAAGTCTAATTTACGGATGGTGAGTTTAATCCCAACTTGCTCCACGCTTTCCTTTAGAATATCGGCAACCTTTGTGTGGTACTCGCGTGCTGTGTGAATCATGTACTCAAGTTCAAGGGGAACAATTTTGCCGTCGATTTCTTTTTCAATAATTCCGTCGCGGTCTTTATCAAGCCAACCGTTTCGGCGCAGGAGTTTCTTGGCCTCATTCGGATCATAGGGAATTTGCGGAACATCTTTATTATACCCTGGGCCTTCTAGGAAGAACGGGCCTGTAACGGGGATTGCAAGATCATAGTAAATATCTTTGATGATTCGTTCCCGTGGTATAAGGTGCGCAAGAGCCTTACGAACAGCAACATCCTTGAGGATGGGATGATCGTTTTTCAATGAGATGAGCGTGAAAAGAAAGCCCAGTTTTTTTGCACGAACAAACTTGCTTGTAAACTCAGGGCTTTGAGTTTGCCCAAGGCTCCAGGTGTCGGGCTCAATATCCATATCAGCATGAATATTTCCCCGTTCAAGTTCTTTGATTGAAACACTTTTTTCCGAAATCAACACCAGTGTTATGTCATCAAAATATGGCATCATCGGGTTCCAATCAAAAACGGAACCTTCGGGGAGTTTGCTTGCCCAATAGCCGGGGAAACGTTTGACTTTCAGGAAGTCGTCTTTCTTCCATTCTTCCAATTGGTACGGGCCGCAAAGAATAGGTTGCTGGCGAAATGGGTGCGTGTTGAATGCATCAGCGAAGGACTTTGTATCGCCGCCAAATTGTTCGGGATTGAACACGTGTTTCGGAATGAGATTCAAGGAACCCAAAAAATCAAACTGCTGAAAGTAGGGTTTGCGGGAGAGGAATTTAATTGTTTTACCGTCCTCAAGTACAAGCGCATCGGTAATATCATTATAATAATTGCGCAAACGTTGAGCTTCAACGTCGGGATTTTGCATTGTTTCAAAACTGAATAAAACATCCTGAACGGAAAGAGGTTTACCGTCGTGCCAAGTAACACCGTCCCTCAACGTAAACGTGAAATAGCACTCTTGCTTTTGAAACGGACGATCCAAATCCTCGTTTGCGATGCGGTCTCGCCAAGAATCTAATTCTGAGAGCGAACCGGTAATTTTGTGCTCAAGTTTATCTGCGGCATAAGCCTCATTCACAACGTACATGGAAGGTGATTCAATGACTTCACCTGTGTATGTTTTTCCGCCGTATTCAGGCTTTAGGGTTAATGTACCCGTTGCTAAATCAACGGACTCTACATTCCCTTTATAGAAAAAATGCCGAAATGCGTTGGGAACAAATTCGAAGGTTGATTGCAAATCAGATTCAACGCCCATCTTCAGGAATGTACCTTCAAGTGTGGGTTGATCTTTCAACTTCAGCAAATCACCTTTTGCGTACGTCCACGCAATGCGCGGAATTTTTTCCTGCGTTTGGTGGTTTAAGCCAATCAAACTGTCGTTCAAAAGCTGAAGTGCCATTGCATCGGCTTGGGATTGATAGGTGAGTGGATTCAGGCTGGATGAATCTGCCGGAATGCGAACCCTAAATGAACCGCCGCGTTTGGGGTTCGCCTCGGGATTGGCTTTGGCATCCGGGTTGAAAACATCAGCCTCAATGGTGGGGATGTACTTGAGTATTTCATCGCCACTTTGTGCACGCACTGGCTGGGGGAGCATCAACGCGACAACTAGGTGATAATTAGGAGAGAACGATACATCGTGTTTTTCCTTTTGAAGAGTAACAGATTGTGGGAATTCGTGATCATCAGATTTTGTAGTATTTCCTTCGGGTGTTTATAATCAGATTGATTATGCAAGAATACGAACCATCGGTACATTTGGTATATTTATAATGCCAGTAAAATTTGCACAACCAACAACTGGCGCCGCGCCCTGCCGATTTTGCAAACTAGATTCAGTGGAGTAGTTCAGGTTTTGCAGCTCGGTAAATGCAGATTGCACGAATCGTTCAAGTTCATGATCTGACAACCCCCTATGCTTATTTTGTTCCTGATTTAGAGGCAAAAGTTCAACGTATGCTAACTGCTGTTGAACCGGCAGCGAACGTTCTATGCGTTCTTTCAGTCCTTTTGATCGGGCTTGATAGAAATCCGTTAGGCTGATTGAATCCGGTAAAGCGAGCACATAAAATGAAATTCCCTCAGCCGCTAAAGCTGAAATGCATTCAAGGCCAACTGCTTGAGCATTTACCTGAACCACACATTTGAAGCCTTCCCAATTCGCGATGAGTTGCTTGCATTGTGTGACAAATTTTTCCGGAGCAGTTTGCGGTTCTACCGGCAAGCAAATTACTCCGGAACGCCCGCCTGTTGATTTTTGAACTGAACTCAGTTGTTCTGCTAAATCATTTTTGAAGGGTATATTTTCTGGAGATTTTTGAAAATGATTCAGCATTACTCCGTGCAAACCCAAAGGGCCGATTCTTTCCACCACGGAAGAAGTAATCTCGCCCTGGTACCAAGTGGTTTGCCCAAATCGAAGGGCGTGTGTAATCGGATCCGTAGAATCAGCGGCTGAATCCAAATCATCAATCAGCCCCACCCGACGTTCATGGCGCCCGCCTTCAAATTCACTCTGAAGAAAAGCGGAAACCAATTCAGCACAGGCAAACGCGTTGTGATCGCTGCCGTAAACAAACACGTTTGCGTTGTTGTGATTTCTGCATAATTTCGCCGTTTCCGGGGAAGTAACTAATGCCGCGCGAACGCCGCTGTAACGATTTGCCACGATCGACATTCCAATTCCACTGCGGCAAAGAATTATACCAAAATCCACCGCCCCGCAGGAAACAAGCTCAGCAACTCGGCCGGCGTAAATTGGGTAGTCTGTGGAATCGGTATTATACGTACCGCAATCTACCACAAAATAGCCCTCGGCTGAAAGCTTCTTTACTAAATCATTCTTATCCTGAAAACCACCATGATCGGTGCCCAACGCCAATCGAAACGTCATGAAAAATCTGCCTTAAAAGGTTTGGTTTTGTTAGGTTGTAACTTCTTGGGTATAGTTGATTGAAAGATCAAAAGACTCACCGGGAAGCAAGGCAAGGTTGAACAACAGCATGATAACTGTTGCCTGATAAATACGTTCCAAACCAGCCTCGGAATTTGAAACAGTCTCAATCGGAAACCGCCAATGAGTGCAGGGCTGATCTAATTGCCAATGCACTTTAAGCCCCATGTATTGATCAACTAGTGAGAATTCTTGCACATCGGCAACAACCCCTTCGGAGAGCATCGACCGATCTTGAATCGATTCATCAGTTTGAATTTCATGAAATCGATCGAGGGCATTCCCCGCCAACAGATTGATATTAAATTCAATCCCAAAACGAGTTTCAAGTTTCTGAGGTGAAAGGTTAGAAACACGGTAGAAGAGTTGATTTTTCAGATCCGAAGAGGAAAGCACCACTTTTTTTTCAATACGAACCGAATGATCGCCGCTATTGGAGTGAACTGTACCCATACGCTCCAATTCAACGTGAGATTTTCCGCGAACGGCTTTCCAACTGCAAGTATAGGGGGAGTAGGCAAAATCACCTTTCTCCGTATACTTCATGGTTCGAACGTCTGCCGGGGTGGTTGATTGATCAAAGAAGTGATCATGAAGAGAACCACGGCGGTAAACATCCTGAACTAGATAATCCTGCAAGTTTTCTTCTTTGGCTTTGGTTGCTCCTGCCTGATCAATCAAATCCTGATGGTAGCTTTCAAAGCGGCGCATCAGTGTATCGTGTAGGTTGAAGGCGATTTTTTTGAGATCGTGCTCCAGAATGATTCCGCCCGCATGGGGTTGTATCACAACATTTTGTTGCGCGGTTTCAACAAACAATTCTTTTCCACCATCGGAATCAAAATCTACCGCCTCGTGCAAAAGCCAGTTTGTTGCTCCTTGATGTGCCAACTGATCGGCATAAGTTTCTGCAATAATCAAATTCTTGTAAAGCGCTGTGCGCAGATTTGTCAGGTACAACCCACCAAAAAGGCCGTGCCAGTAGGCGCAATTACATTGGCTTCGCCACAAAGCATCCAACGCCAATGCATAAGGCTTTCCTGCTTTGTTCTCCGGCGCAAGATTCTCAAGTTTGCTGCTAATCCTCAGCATCTTCTTGTATAGATGATTGCTTTCGGCGTATTTGTTGAAAAATGATTTCCAATAGCCCGCCCTGATGAAAGGAGCTTTTTTATCGCCATCGGGTTGCTGGGCGATTTCATTGGCGAAGCGGTTTAGTTCAATCCCTGATTTTGCCGGCATGGACCACCGCATCATTTCCGGGTAGGAACCGCTGGGCAAATAAACGCGCTCCATTGGCGCCGTTGAATCCAAAACCTCGGCAAAGTTTTTCATCTTCAACCAATCTTTATTGTTACTCACTTGTTCGGCGAATCGGTACATCCACCCTTCCCGGTAACAATACCAAAACGAATCCGGCCAAACGCCAAATTTTTCCCCATCATCTGCCATTACCGCTAAGGCATTTGGCATTTGTTGCCGGGATAGATTCTTGAAAAAATCGATTATATCAGTTGTTTCAGCATAAGGAATTTTGCTCCTGAGGGTTTCATTGATCGGGAAAATTGCTAGATTGTAGCCTTCTTCTTCCGTCAAAAAATACCCAGAAAGCAAATCTTGGGAAATCCCAACAGATTGCAGGTGAAAATCATCCAGAATGGTAAACTCAATCCCGGCTTGTGGAAGGGTTTTAGCAAGGGAAGGAGCCCAAACCCGTTCCGCCAGCCACATTCCTCTTGGGCGTTTGCCGAACACCTTTTCCAACCAGTTGGACATCATGTTGATTTGCCCAATTCTATCTCGTTCAGGCAAAATACTGATAATCGGCTCATAAAATCCGCCCCCTAACAGTTCCACCTGATTTTGATCCACCAACACTCCAAGGCGATCAATGTAGTCCACCTTATTTTTTGTGATCCATTGAAGCAACGGCCCGGTGTGGTGTAAGCTTGCACGAAAATCCGGGAAGCACTCCAACAGCTCTAAGAATGGCAAGTAGGCTTGGCGGTAAGCTTCCTCAAAAACATGATCAAAATTCCCAACAGGCTGATGATTATGCAAACTAAATACAAATTGAATCGGGTTCATCCGTTAAATTTCTCTTACAGATTTTCTGAACTTTATGGAACTGTAGCTAAGCAAACAAAGTCTCGTTGTTGCGAGGTAAATAAACCACGCAGCCATTTATTTTATGAAAAACTAAACGTTTTATGCCTATATCGTTCGCTTGATTGCTGATATTAGGGGAACCGGGCCGACCCCGGCAAGTATCAAGACGCCGAAATGGTATAAATTCGAGAAAAAAGAGGCAAATTACCTGCGATCTGAGGTCTGTATTAAACCTTTGAAAGGCCCACCAAACCACCGCTCCCTTTTTCGCCCGTGTGAAAATTGCAAAAATGGTGTTGCCGAAAGCCGTGAAGCTCCCGAACCGCCTTCATTACTGCCTTTGAGTTCGCGTTGTGAATCAGGCAAATATGCTTGTGGTTGAAGAATCGCAGCATCAACAAATCCTCCTGAACGCTTTCGAAAGTTGCGTCGCCATCAATGAAAATCAAAACGGGGCGAAGGCCAAAGAACATCGTTTTCAGTTCATGGGAATTCCCGATAATCGGCACAACGCGATTAAGGGGTGGTTGTTGGCGAAACTGTAATAACGCTTTCAAATAGCTTTCACCAGGGTATTCATCCCCGGCAACTCCAACATAATCAGCCTTAAACAATTCTACAGTGTAAAGTTGATCCAAACGATTGAGCAGGTTCATAACTTCGCTCATCAAGCACGTTGTAATGCCTTTGTGCGTTCCAATTTCAAGCACAGGCCCGGCAAAACGTTGCACTGCCAAGGCAATGATAAACATTTCCCTCAAATCCATGGTTTGGGAAACTTGAGAGTATTTTTTTACTAAATCTTTCCAACGTTGAAATTGCCCCAGCAAAATTTCCTGTGAAGGCTCGTCCACTACTGCAGGCTCAGGAGAAGGCCAAAGTCCTTGATCGTTAAATTCGTCCTTCCTCATTCCTTCAATCACTTGAAAACAATAAGTCGTATGCCGAATAAATGCGTCTCCAACCTTCATCGTTGCGCTCGTTTCGAAAAGTTTATTAACTAATAGCAGTTTCCTGTTATTATAATAGCAATTAAGGACAACCACTCAATCCGCCACAACAGTAAACTACAAGGGGTTAACCAATTATGAATGCTTTTCTTGTAGGCGAACAAGCTGATTCCATTGCCGATTTAGTGACGAGCTCAGGAATCAAGATTGTTGAAAAAGAGTCGAAATCCGCGGATTTTTGTATCTGTTACGGCGGCGACGGAACCCTGCTTGGTGCTGAAAGGGATTTCCCCGGCCTTCCAAAAGTGCCCATTCGAAAACGCACCAACAACCGTTCCGCGGAAAATGAGTTTCGCCTTATATTAGAAAGAGTTGTTTCCAAAAGCCATTCCATCACACTTCTCCCTAAACTACTGGTAACAAAAAATGGTCTTCAAAATGAAGCACTGAACGATGTTGTGCTCCACAATTCCCGCGTTGTGTCGGCCGTTCGGTTTCGCGTTGAAGTGGATGGGCTTATTCCCTTCCAAGAAATCATTGGCGACGGCCTTGTTTTAGCAACACCATTTGGTTCTTCGGCCTATTACCGGGCAATTACGAACTCCGTTATTCACGTAGGCCTAGGCCTTGCATTCAATAACAGCACAGAATCCGTTAATCACCTAGTTATTTCAGAAGAAGCCCAAATTAAGATCATTGTAACCCGCGGGCCCGCTGTTTTAGCGGTGGATAACAATCCAGATGTTTGGACTGTTTCCGATGGAGACATAATCGAGTGTAAGATTTCTCCCAATAAATCTGAAATTTGGGAAATTAATAACCTGCTGTGTATGGAAAATTTATCAACCGGCGATTCAAGCCGCAGGCTTCGTTGGTTGGAACCTAAATAAGTTCTACCACCATAAAATCCTTATTTCAACTCCGTAAAATCCTAATCCCCAACCTTGACAATAAGCACCATTTGTAACGATACTCACCGAAAGAACGGATGGTTCACCATGATAGAATTTCATCTTAAGCGTCGAGGAATCTTATTCCTCATCTCTGCTCCCTCAGGGGGCGGGAAGTCCACAGTGCTGAGAAGCCTCATTCAATCGGATAAATCTCTCCATTACGCAATCTCCGCAACCACCCGAACAAAAAGATCTGATGAGGTTGATGGCGAGCACTACCATTTCAAATCCCTTGATCAGTTCAAAGATTTGATTGATGAAGAAGCCTTCATTGAATACGCCCTTGTTCACGGCAACTACTACGGCACACTTTACAAAGAAACACAAAACCGCCTTGATTCTGAGGAAGACGTTATTATTGATGCGGACGTACAAGGCAGCCTAGTCATAAAAGAGCGCATGCCAGATACCATTACAATTTTCATTCTTCCTCCCAGCATTGCAACGCTTGAAAAACGCCTTCGCTCTCGCGGTACCGATGCCGAAGAGCAACTCAGCGTTCGCTTGGCTAATGCCCGGGAAGAAGTCCGGTATGCTTCCCTTTACGACTATGTGATTGTGAACTCCGATATTCAAAGAACCATTATTGGTATTCAACAAATTGTAGAAGCGGAACGCCGCAAAGCGCACCGCATGAGTGTTACAGATGCTTTAGGCGAAATTGAATTTATCTCTCGCGACCAAGCGCTTACTCAATCACCAAGCTAAGGGAAGATTATCTGTAATTTCAGGTAATGATGACACTAATGTTGTTCTCAGCACCTCAGCCAGATAGATTGTCTGCATCGTTTTTGCGCCGGAGATAAAGGCGTCTCAAGCAACGGGCTGAACCATTGAAATACCGGAGTTTAGCCAGCCAACGGTATTTCCTTCCAGGCTTGGGTTTTGTAAAATATTCACCGGCTAGGTAAAAATTTTTTATTGGCCAAAAGCAGTTTATTACAACAAGTGTGATGAATATTGTGATTAGATTCTTGAACTTTACCAATGCTTTATTGTTGATGTAGATCGGCAATAAGTACGTAGATTTAGTTTTCAAGGAAAATAATTAAAAAAATAGATAACCTGAACATAATAATTTGAATGGTCACAACGAGTATGGAATAAACAAATCGTTGTGACCTAAAGGGTTTGCAGGGCAGTTGGTGGGGGAATGCTACTTGTTGCTAACGGTTTAGGCGTTCAACGCGTACAGTATTTTATCGTATCGCTCACCAATTGCACGCCAATCAAGAACGCTGTACCAGTTGTCAACATACGTGCCGCGGTTGTTTTGGTAGTTCAAGTAATAGGCGTGCTCCCAAACATCAATTCCCAACAATGGTATCATCCCAAACTGAGTGTTCAAGTGTTGGTTTTGAGCTTGAAAGATTTGGAGTTTTCCGGTGGAAATTTGCACGGCAAGCAATCCCCAACCGCTCCCTTGAACGCCCTTAGCGGCGGCAGAAAAATGAGCTTTGAAAGCTTCATAGCTGCCAAAATCCCGGGTAATTGCTTCGGCTAAAGCTCCCTTCAAATTGGTTTTTGCCTCTTCTTCAGTTGCATTAGGTTTCATGGATTCCCAAAAAAGCGTGTGCAGAAAATGCCCACCGCCATTGAACGCAAGCCGCTCGGACCAATGATCAATCAGGCTGAAATCGCCACTTTTACGCATTTCTTCAAGAGCTGAAACTGCAGCGTTTAGGCCGCCCACATAGCCCGCATGGTGCTTGCTGTGGTGAATCTCCATAGTTTTGGCGTCAATAACAGGCTCCAACGCATCGTACGCGTAGCCAAGTTCCGGAAGCACATATTCCCCTTTTTCATTGCTCGCACCGTGAAACAGGCTATGCATCAGAGAAATTTTATCAGCGGTTGGCTGCGAGGCAGCGTGTCCACCTACATGGGCTGAAGCATTAGCCGCCAATGCTAGCCCGGCCGCTACGGCACCGCCTTGAATTAAAAAGTCACGTCGTGTAGATTCAATCATTTATCGACTCCTTCAAAAATATTGTTTGTCCT
>DAIOTT010000057.1:272-20001 GCA_036751885.1 Candidatus Sumerlaeota bacterium | reverse complement strand
ATAGTAATTCATCGGTATTGGCGTAAACGGAGAAGTAATAGCGCTGTTCATCCAAGGGGTGTACGATGAAACCACTAAGGGCAACAGAGCCTGAATTGCCCAGCGTTCCCGTTTTAGCGAACACTCGATTTTGAAGCGTGCCAAAAAAACGCCCCCCCAGCGTGCCGTCTACCCCACCAATCGGCAACGTTTCAACCCACCTAGGTGAGCGTTCTGCTGTGTAACGCACCAACTGTGTGGTTTGATAAGCTGTAACCTTGCTACGATTGTTCAACCCTGAGCCGTCGTTCAACACAATGCCGGTTGTATCAATCCCCACGGTATTTTGAAGCCACGATATTGCTTCAGCCGTGCCAGCGGAGTAAGTATCAGTGCCGGTAAGCTGGTACCCAATGTGGCGCATCAGGTAATCTGCCATCGGGTTGTGACTTGCCTTGTTCAACGCAATGCACGCTTCCGCTAAATCCAGCGGTTGGTTTGTTTCTGAATCTCGGGATTCTGTGGAAAGATAAGTTACTAGCAGGCTTGAACCGCCGGGAGCCGTGAAGCCCGTGCTGCCAGAGGAACCACCCAAAACGGAAACACCCTGCGCAACGAGTTGTGTGCGAAATTCAGCCGCTGCTTGCGCGTTCATTGTCGCCGTTGCGGAAAGATTACTGTGATCAGTACCGGTGGATGATTTATTGTAGATCATTGCACCTTGCCCCACAACGCTTCCCGAAACTGTGGTTATACCGGCGTTGCGAACCTTGATTGCAATTGCGCGCAATGCGGCATTTGCGTTCCCCGATCCCAATACGTCGTTGTGCCAAGTTATATCATGCTCACCAAAAAGGATAAGGTTTCCTGTGATCGTGGAACCGTTCCGCGTCCCCGTGTGAAAGACTCGAGTGCGGAAAGCGTACTCTTCGCCGAGTAGTTCAAACGCCGCTGCGGTGGTGTAGATTTTGGTGTTTGAGGCGGGCACCATCGGAAGATTGGCATTTCTACCGTAATATTCCGTGCTGCCATCGTTGGATTCAATGACATAACCCCAGTTGTAGTCAATGATCGTTGACCCATCCAATACGTCGTCCAGTGCTTCTGGAATCGTTTGCGACGGCAACAATGCCGGAATAATGATGAGAATTGAAAAAAGTGCAGCCCACCCGCTGCGTATTTTTCTTACGAATATTTTCATTTTAGCCTCCAAGCTTAAACCGGTATAATGGTTCTTACCCCTTAGGCACTGCGCAATGCTAAAACGCTTTAACGGTACAAAAAGGTGCACACCAAGTTGATGGAATTAAGGATTTCGCCGAAACACGTAAACACTTTTTTCAGCATTTAACCAAGCTAACGTGAAGCCTGAATCCCTTAAACTTAGAAAGCCAAACTGCTGTTGTTGTTGCGTTGATAATTCCGTTGCCGGTGGAAACTTTAGCGGCGGTGCAATCAGAACATAATCAGCCAATTCAAAATCAGACTGCTGAACTTGTGCTTCAACTATCGGGTAAGAAATTGTTTTTCGCCGTACGTATAAATAATCAGGAATTGGATTGGGCGTCATAATAATAGAATCCAGCGGCGCGTTTTTTTGAATCCATATTCTGCCAATAGATAAATCCGTAAAGTAATTCCGAATCGGATGCTGAATCGCTTCTATATTCCGAGTAATTGAAACTATAACTAACAGGAAAACCAAAATTGAACAGATATTTTTTTTTGCTTGATTGTTCTTAAATTTCCCGATAATAATACTTCCTCCCACTACAAAATAATAAATCAAAAACGGTACTAGCGGAATCACAAATCGCATTTGCGCGCTCCCTACTACGGGGTTCCAAAAACTAAGAACCCCTACTGTGTACAGAATAAGGTAAAGCTCTAAGATGGAAAATTTTATCAGCCGGCTGATGAAGCCAACTGCGAGTACTGTTAGAAACGCTAACGTATACAGGTGTTTTAAACCGATGAGATTGCGCGCCCAAAGCCAATCAGAGAATGATTGACTCATCAGGGGAAGAACCGGGTACGTAAGCTTTCCTGCGGCGTATTCACGGGCGTTGGAGAATACTTGCCCCAACCGTTCATACAACGAACTGGTGAATACTTGCTGCTCGTACCCTTGGCTAAATATCGCACCTCCGGCATTCGCATTGAATGCAATTTGCATCAGCATAAGCACAATACCAACACCAAAAATAATTCCAGATTGCTGATATTTTTTCGACTTTACTAAATTAAACATTATCCAAATAATCGCTGAAGCAAACAGAGTAATCCCAATTGTTCTGACTAACTGCGCAAAAAAAGCAAGGACACAAATCAACACTAAGTGATAAACAATAGGCTTATGATAATCCACTTGGTCGAGTAAATAAAATACAAGAAATGTAAAAAATAAAAAGCTTATTTCTGCCATTAAAGTGGTTGAATAGAAGATTAATTCAGGATTTATTGCCACAAGCGCAAAACAAATAAACGCCCCAACAGGTGGAAGGCGATTTAGATAAAACGGAATAATCAAAAAAAGCGAACCGAGCCAAAAAAATGACGTCATTAGCTTTATAGAATCATATTGCCCTGGAATCATGAGGCTAATCGGCGTAAGAAGTAGCGGCCAGCCGGGGGGAAACTCCCCATGAAACCGTGGCGTTGGCTCGTGGGGAAGCACGTAACCTTGCCCCGTGGCAAGCGCCTCGGCCAGCATTACGTAGTGCGCATCGTCCTGAAAAGCACCCGTGGGAAAAAGATTGAACCGCATTGTGTGAAACAAGAACGAAACAAATATCACCGCTAAAGCGTATAAAATCAGTTTCTTATTGTTAGGCGTGCTTTTTTCCTCAGAAATGTGGGGGATATTTTTTTGCTGAGGAGGTAATTCTGAATGAGCCAATTTGCTTGCGGACGCTTGATTTGAATGGAATCAGTGAATGCGAATATTTTTTTGAAGACAAGAGAGTTTTCATCGTACTTGTGGTGAAACATCTCACATCTAACGAATATTCAAGTTTGCATTTACCAATGGGGAAATCGATTCAAATGAGCATTACTAATTTCTTTTCTTTCTACAAGCGCGTTAAAACAGGCCAAGCAATTGTTCGAACTGGGTTCGGCGGGTTGCATGTTTCATTTGATGGAATCACCGTTGTTCCGTTCCTGCACCTGCATGAAACCATGGATATTTCCCTTCAACGCGTTGAAATTGAGCGTACTGGTAAAAACGGGCTGATTTGTAAGGACAACATGCGGGCGGACATTAAAGTGGCGTTCTTCGTTCAAGTAAACCGCACCAAGGAAGATGTTTTGCGCGTGGCACAATCCGTTGGTTGCGAGCGAGCTTCACAGCTCAGCAAACTTTCTGAACTCTTTGACGCAAAGTTCTCCGAAGCCCTTAAGACTGTGGGTAAGCACTTTGAATTTGTGGAGCTTTATAATTCTCGCGAGCGATTTAAAGGCGAGATTCTTAAAATTATTGGCCGTGATTTGAACGGCTATGTGCTGGACGACGCCGCAATTGATTACCTTGAACAAACCCCCAAAGAAATTCTTTCAATTGATAATATTCTTGATGCTGAGGGCATTAAGAAAATCACCCAGATTACCTCCCACGAGGCAATTCAATCCAACAACATTGAAAAAGAAAAAGAAAAAACAATCACCAAGCAGAACGTGGAAGCAGAAGAAGCAATTCTTCAGTTGAACCGCCAGTTGGAAGAAAAGAAAGCCATTCAACTTCGTGAGATTGCCTCCATTCAAGCTCGTGAACAAGCCGAGACGAAAAAAATTCAATCCGAAGAACGCCAAAAATATGAGATCGCACGCATTGCCTCCGAAGAGGAGTGCGAAGTTGCCGAGCAGAATAAACAGCGCCAAGTGATTGTTGCCATGCGCAGCAAAGAGGGGACCGACGCCGTTGAAACCGAGCGTGTAACCCGTGTTCGTGATTTGGAAATCAACGAGCGCGAGCGCATTGTTACAATCGCACAAATTGAAAAAGAAAAAGCCGTGGAAGCAGAGAAAAAAGAAATTCAAGAAATCATTCGCGAGCGCGTTGTGGTTGAAAAAGCCGTGGTAATTGAAGAAGAAGCCATTAAAACTACCCAAGCAAAAGCCCAAGCCGACCGCGAAAAGCTTGTTGCTATTACCAAGGCTGAGGAAGAAGCGGAAGAATCCCTGATTGTTGAAGTGAAAAAAGCTGAGGCCCAAACACAAGCCGCTGAACTTCACGCGAAGCGCATTCTCGTAGAATCCGATGCAGAACAGCAAGCAAGCTCCAAACGGGCGGAAGCAATGAAAACAATTGCCGATGCCAAGGCTGCTGAACAAGCCGTTGTGGGCCTTTCCGAAGCGAATGTAATGGAAGCCAAAGCAGCAGCACACCAGAAGGAAGGCGAAGCACAAGCCCTTGTGCTAGAGCGTATGGCTGTTGCTGAAGCCAAAGGCATTCAAGCAAAAGCAGAAGCCAAACGGCAGGACGGCACCGCCGATGCCGAAGTCATTCGTGTGAAGCTGGAAGAAGAAGCCAAAGGCATGATGGCACGCGCCGATGCCAGCGAAAAAGAAGGCACCATTGAAGCCACAGTTATGGCGAAAAAACACGCCGCTGAAGCAGAGGGCATCAGCCAAAAAGCCGACGCCATGCGCAAGCTTGATGGCGTGGGCCAAGAGCACGAAGAATTCAAACTTCGCCTTGCGAAGGAAAAAGAAATCGAGTTGGCGGAAATCGGCATCCGGGTGGACGTTGCAAGAGCCCAAGCCGATGTTCTCTCCGAAGCGCTGAAGTCGGCGAAAATCGAAATCGTTGGCGGCGAACCACAATTCTTTGAGCGCATCGCAGGCGCCATTACACGAGGCAAATCCGTGGACCGCTTTATTGACAACAGCGAAGTCCTTACCCAGGCACGCCACGCAATTATTGGCACGGACGGTGAGAACTTAGCCAAGCTGAGGGACTTGATTACAAAGACCGGCATTAAAACGGCTGACGTCCGCGACCTGACAATCTCCGCCCTGTTGATGCAAATGATGGCAAAATCCGACAGCTCAGAGTTAAAAGAATCCATCGCAGATTTGTTCTCAGTCGTCACACAACGGGGGCTTGCATCTCAACCAGCCGCACCCTTTCTAGCCGCCACAGAGAAAAATTAACGCCCCCCACAAATTGCACTCAAAACTAGGCCAGAAAAACACCCATACTCAACCGAATACTCAACCGAAAAGAAAGCCCCGCCCTCAAGAATGCCAAGCACGATCTCCGTTGAATTGAAGGAAGAAAACCCATGAGCGAGGAGAAAAAACAAGACGTTGTTCTTGAGGGTGGAACGTATGAAATCCTGAGAAAACGATTGCAGGAGCACGGCAAAGATTTAGCCAGCCGCCTTGCAGAATTGAACAAAGAACGGAAAAACGTTTTTGGTTCCATTGAACCCAAACTGATTTCCACAGAGCGAATCACAACGGATAACAATTGCATCCCGCGGGATATTGTTGCCTTGGGCGATACATTCATTTTCGCCTACAACGTTCAGTTCGGATTGAAGTCCACAACAGAGCTCGCCGATGTTTTCGCCGTTTATGAACTCACCGGCCACACCTTTGAACAAACCTCCCTGGAGTTGTTTTCGAACGATCAATTCATCAGTGATTTCAATAATCTTTACAAGTATTACAAGCACACAATTTTTGCCCGCTTCTTTGTTGAAGGCCCCCACTTGTACATGATCTTCCGCATCGGAAAATCTGTTACGGACATCAAGGCTTTCAAGTGGTTGATTACCCCCGAGAAAAAACTGAAGTACATTGATAACCGCTCGGACCACGAATACGTTTTCCCGGTTCAGTATGAATTCCAGTGGACGCGCGCCACACGTGATCACTTTCGGGACGGTCGGCACCCCCACATCTCCATTGAAGACCGCGTGTTTATTGAATGCGTTGGCGGCGATCTGACGATTAAGATCGAGGACAACACCGAGGACGGCCAAGGCATTTACAGCGAACCCGTAAACGATCCCGAGCAGAAGCTTGACGATGCGGAGATTCACTACGCCACCGTGGGGCCCATGATTTTATTCAAGGTTAAACCCTACCGTGAGGAAGCGTACCGGTATTTCATTTACAACGAAAAAATTCATGAAGCCCAACGGTTTGATGAAATTGCTGACTCCTGCGTTCTACTCCCAGATGATCAGGGGTTGATTTTCCCGAACGGGTTTTACTTGGTTTCAGGGGATTACAAGCGGTTTGATTTTAAGCTGGATAAAATGCTTTTTGAGCGGCGCATTCATTCCCCCAACGGTGAAGATACGCTCTTTGTTTTTTTCAATCGGGAACACAGCAACTACTTGCTTTTGAGTTACAACCTGATTGATCAATCCGTTAAAACCCCGATTCAATGCCAAGGGTATTCATTTTTCCACCAAGGTGAAATGCTGTACTTCAAGGCAGAATCAGCCCCGCAAAAACACCACTCCGTTCAAATTTGGCAAACACCGTTTGTTTCTCCGGATTATATTCCCCCGGTGGAGCAGGAATCTTTCCTCTACAAAATCGGCAACAAAGAACTTGTTCGCGCAATGGCAGAAAGCCAAAACATTGTAAACCTTACCCAGCGGGAAGATTCCTACCAAAGCCTTTACGATGATATTTTTTCGCTCTCAGTTTCAGCTCTGGATTCCTACTTTTGGATCAACAATCAAGAGACACAAAACCTAGGTGAGGCATTGTCGGCGGTTCGCGATACGGCCTCCGCGGCGATTGATGAGTTTGATAAAGTTCGCCAAATTCGCAAAACCACCAACGATAAAATTACCGATGTGCAGAAACGCACGGATAAGCTGCTGAAAGGCATTAAGCCTGATTTGATGGATCGTGTGGATCAATTCGTGGGCAGCCTAGCAAACTTGCGCACCCTTCGCGGTGAAATCATTAGTTTGCGGGAACTAAGATATTCAAACACGGAGCTAATTGAAACGCTGGAAGAGCGAGTTATTGAACGCTCCAAATCACTGAGCGAAAGTTGTGTGGAGTTTCTTCTGAAGCCCGACGCCTTAGATATTTACAACGAAAAAGTAGATGGTGTTGCTGCAAAAACTGACGAGATGAACCGCGCTGTGCAAGCCGCTGATATTGAACAGGAAATCACCGGCATCTCAAGCGAAGTGGAAACCATGATTGAAGTTGTGGGAAACCTGAAGATTGCAGATGCCACAAAATCCACCCAAATTATTGACGGCTGTTCTGCTATCTTTACGCGCCTAAACACGGTGCGCGCTGAGTTGCGAAATAAGAAAAAGAAAATTCAAAGCGTTGAAGCCGTTGCCGAATTTAGCGCACAGCTCAAACTGTTGGATCAAAGTGTGGTCAGCTTTTTGGATGTTGCTGACTCACCCGCCAAGTGCGACGAGTACCTAAATAAACTGCTTGTGCAGCTGGAGGAACTTGAAGGCCGCTTCGCTGATTTTGATGATTACGTGATTCAGCTTTCCGAAAAGCGCGCTGAACTCATGAGTGCTATGGAAAGCCGCAAGCTTGCCTTGCTGGAGGAAAAAAACAAGCGCGCCTCAAGCCTGCAAGGCGCGGCAGATAGAATCCTGAAAGCCGTTGCAGGGCGTGTTGAAGCGTTTAAAACAATCCCGGAGATCAACTCATTCTTCGCCGGGGACTTGATGATTGATAAGATTCGCGGAATCGTGGAGAAGCTCCTAGAGCTGGATGATTCCGTGAAGGCAGATGAAATTCAAAGCAGGCTGAAGTCCTCCCAAGAGAGCGCCGTGCGGCAACTCAAGGACCGCCAAGAACTTTTTGTTGATGGGCAAAACGTCATCCGCTTCGGCAAGCATTCATTCTCCGTAAACGTGCAAAAAACAGATCTTACGGTTCTCAATCGCGATGGTAAAATGATGTTTCATATTACCGGAACAAACTTTTTTGAGGAGGTTGATGATCCCACTTTTCTAGAAACAAAGAGCGTTTGGAATCAAGATTTCATCTCAGAAAACCCCACCGTTTACCGTGCAGAATTTATGGCTTACCGATTCCTACAACAAGCAGGAACAGCGAATCTTCCGCCCGCGCATGAGCTTGCAGAGTTGCCAGATGATGAGCTAATGAAGCACCTGCAGTTGTATATTTCGCCCCGGTTTGATGAAGGTTACACAAAGGGCGTTCATGATGTGGATGGGCTCAAGATTTTGCGGGCGTTGCTCACCCTGACCAAAGAAGCCGATACATTGCGCTACAATCCGCAGGCCCGTTCCCTTGCGCGCTTGTATTACTTCAGCATGCTGACAAATACGGACCGCGAACAGTTGGATTCCCTGTTCAAAGGCATTGGCGGTGTGCTGCGAAATTACAAGTCAACCCGCGAGTTCAACTTGGTTGTAAAGCGGTTGGAAAAAGCCCTGAGTGCTTACCTTGAAAACGTTCCGCTATTTGAACAATCTGTTGTTCCCACAGCAGCACTCTACTTGCTGGAGGAAGTCTCCTTGAGGGACGGGTTCATCATTAGCCCTGAAGCTGCCCGTTTGCACGATGAGTTTTTACGGTATTTGCGTGAGCACAAGCAGCTAAAGGCGCTGGAAGAAACGCTGAGCGAAATTCGGCAGGATCACGTTGGTGCCATGCAGCTATTACGCGGTTGGCTTACAGGTTTTGTTGGCGCAGCGATTGAACCCTTTGACACACGCTTTTCAGATGAAGTTGCCACGCTGATTCTGACGAACACGTTTGCCCGCGAGTTCATTCACACGACCAGCGTGGTGAAACTTGTTGAGGGAATCAAGGGCAACCACCCACGCGTGGCAGACGGCCAACTCACCATTGACTTACCAGAATTCCTGACGCGGCTGGAAGCCTACGAGCGCACCGTTGTTCCGGTTTACAAAACCTACACGGAACGCAAAAAACAAATCATTGCAGAGTATGAACGCACGCTCAAACTAAACGAATTTAAACCCCGCGTGCTAACATCCTTCGTGCGAAACAAAATGATTAATGATTACTACCTCCCCATAATCGGCGATAACCTTGCCAAACAAATTGGCGCAACAGGAGCCGAAAAGCGAACGGATCTGATGGGGATGCTGCTGCTGATCTCGCCGCCCGGGTACGGTAAAACCACGCTGATGGAATATATTGCCAGCAGGCTAGGCGTTATTTTCGTCAAAATCAACGGCCCTGCAATTGGGCACGCTGTAACCAATATTGATCCGCAAGAAGCGCCCAACGCCGCCGCCCGCGAGGAAATTCAAAAGCTAAACTTGGCTTTTGAAATGGGCGATAACATCATGATCTACTTGGACGATATTCAACACTGTAATCCGGAATTGCTGCAAAAATTTATCTCCCTGTGCGACGGGCAGCGCCGCATTGAAGGCGTTTGGAAAGGCCGAAGCAGAACATACGATTTGCGCGGCAAAAAAGTTGCCGTTGTAATGGCGGGAAACCCCTACACCGAAAGCGGCGATAAATTCCAAATCCCCGACATGTTAGCCAACCGTGCCGATACGTACAACTTGGGCGATATTATTGGGGACTCGCAGGAGGCGTTTGAGCTCAGCTATTTGGAGAATTCCCTTACATCTAACAAAATCCTGAATCCGCTTGCAACAAAAAGCCAGAAGGATTTGTACCAACTGGTAAAATTAGCCCGAACCGGCCAAAGGGACGGAGTTGAGTTGGAAGGCAATTACTCTGCATCGGAAATTAATGATTACGTTTCAGTGCTTCAAAAATTGCTCCGCATTCAGCAGGTAATCCTCAAAGTAAACCAAGAGTACATTCGCTCTGCCGGGCAAGCCGATGAATACCGAACAGAGCCCGCTTTCAAACTGCAGGGCAGTTACCGAAACATGAATAAGCTGGCAGAAAAAGTTGTTCCAATCATGAACGATGAAGAAGTAACCAGGCTGATTTATGGTCATTACGAAGGTGAATCACAAACCCTGACGAATGGGGCTGAGGCGAACCTGTTGAAATTCTATGAGCTGACAAACGCGTTGACCGAAGAACAACAAAACCGCTGGAATAGCATAAAGGAATCCTTTCAGCGCAACCAGCGCTTTAGCGGAATGAAATCCGGCGACTCAATGACACAAGCCGTGATGCAACTGGGGGATCTTACCCATAATGTACAAGCGATAACAAAAAGCCTTTCACCGCTGGGGGACGCAGCCTCCAGCTTCACCCACTCCAGCCCACTTTTTTTGGAGCGGTTGGAAAAATCGTTGCAATCACTTCGCGCACCACAAAGTGCACCCCTAATATTGCCAGAAAAATTCCAGACGGAATTTTCGCCGGAATCGTTACGCACCCTTCTTGCCGAATTGAATACGCTATTCCGTAAGTCAGATGCACGGCCGGAGCACACCGCACCGATTGCAGCACCACAAACGCCCCAATCAATGGTCGAGTTTTCCGAATCTAGCTTGAACCGATTAGTAGAAGCAATTTCCGCCATTACGATTAAAACGGAACTCCCCACTGCAAACGATGCCATGGATAAGCTCAGCGATCCGGAAGCTAAAGCCCGTGGGGAATTTTTAGCCAGTGGTGCATTACGCCAGTGTTTTTCTGAGAACGGCTTCAACGTAAAAGAGCATGCCGACCGCTCCTTTGAAATTCGCCGCGATCAAGAAGAACCCATTCAACTTAAAGTACGCAACGATCGTTTAGTGCTGCGCCGAAAAGTTGAAGTTCCAAACCTGGATTCGCCACAAATCATTGAAAAGCTTTTGGCCCTAAATGCTGAAATACAGCCCGTTTCATTTGTATTGGAAACCGGTGAGCAAAAGGAAAAATTAATTTACCTGATGGAAACTCGAGACGGAAAAAACCTTACCCGCAGTGAGTTGAACGAGGTGATTCGCGCGTTGGAAGATGCGGCTAAACGTTGCGCAAGTTTTTTCGCACTCTAGCGCGTATAACGGTAAATCATCTCAATCAACTTTGATCGATCAATGGGTTTCGAAAGATAATCATTCATTCCTGCTTGAATGCACTTATCTCTGTCCCCCTCAAGGGCGCCTGCTGTAAGGGCAACAATGGCAATCGGCTTACGCTTTTCAACAGCCTCTAATTCTCGGATGTTGCGAGTTGCTTCAAACCCATCCATTTCCGGCATTTGGCAGTCCATCAGGATTAAATCAAACGGAATTTTCTCCAGTATTTCCAACACTTCTTTTCCGTTTGAAACAAGCTCGAACCGAAGTTCGTTTTTTTGTAGAATCTTTTTCACCACCATCTGGTTTACGCGGTTGTCTTCTGCCACTAAGATTTTAATATTTCGGCCCACTGCATCCGTGGAATTAATCACCGGATAATCTGATTCGTTTTCGCCCGTTAGTGATTGATTGTTCAACTGTGTTTCTTGAAAAAGCATGTTTGAAAGCACCTCTCGCAAATAGGACAACCGTACCGGTTTAACAAGCACTTGAACGTTCACCGATGAAAAGTCGTTTTCCAAACGGGCTTTGTCCGGGTAGGAGGTCAGCAGCAGAATGGGAACCATTTCGTAGCGGGGCATTTTACGCACAGCACGAATCAAATCTGCTCCGGATGCGTTGGGCATTTGGTAGTCAGTAATTATAAGATCATAGCAGTAAGAGGAATGTTGAATCAGCTGTGTTGCCGATTCAACATCCGTTGCGGAATCAGTGCTTGCATCCCACTTCTCCAGCACACTTTCCAGAATGCGTAAGTTCGTGTGAACATCGTCCACCAAGAGCACGCGCTTTTGATGAAAATCCTTGAACGTGCTGGTAATTTCATCTGTACTTTTTTGGCTGAAAGGCAATTGCAAGGAGAAGCTGAAGATGCTACCTTCGCCAAAGGTGGAATCCACGGTCAAGTTGCCGCCCATCAGCTTGATGATTTTTTGAGAAATTGTAAGGCCTAGGCCCGTTCCTCCGTACTTACGCGTAATGCTGGAATCCACTTGGCGGAAGCTTTCAAAAATAACTTCTTGCCGATCCTTGGGAATTCCGATGCCTGTATCGCGCACAAAAAAATCAATCACCACACAACTTGGGTCCTTACTGGTTTCACCCAGTTTTGCCCCTAGCACAATTTCCCCCGACTCAGTAAATTTGATTGAATTTGAAACCAAGTTTAGGAGCACCTGTTGCAGCCGGCTGGAATCACCCACCAAGGTTTCGGGCAATTCGGGGTCCACATCTATAATCAACTCTAAATTCTTTTGATGTGCTTTAATTGCTAGTATTTCACCCACCTGCTCAAAGCAATCCAACAGGATGAAATCAATTTTCTCCAGCTCAAGGTGTTGTGATTCCAGCTTGGAGAAATCCAGCACTTCGTTGATGAGCACCAAAAGCGATTCGCTGCATTGGCGAATGGTGTTGGCGTATTCTCGTGAAGATGTGGAAAGCGGTTCATCCATCAGCAAGCCGCTCATGCCAATAATCCCGTTAAGGGGTGTTCGGATTTCGTGGCTCATGTTGGCCAAAAAATCTGACTTGGACTTATCTGCCACGGTTGCTTTTTCAAGCGCCGCTCTAAGCTCCTCCGTGCGTTTTAACAGTTCATTCTCAACTTCATGCCGCTTGATCCACTCCTGCTCTAAATTCCGAATTGCAGGTCGAAAAAGAAACAACGCCTCTAACAATAAAACAGTGAAAGCAAAGCCAAGTAAACTCAGCTCTACATACTTTAAGTTCGTCACAGTGTTTTTTGCTTCGGTTTCAAACTGCGAAACAATATTGTTCATCCCATACAGAAAGGGCCTTTCGTTGAGCTTCAGAATTTGCATTTCGTCAGCGAAGGGTTTGTTTTGGGCTGATTTTTCAATGATTTGCTGAGCAGCAAGTTTGATGCGTTGAAAATCATCCTCAATTTCTGCAAACAGCTGCTTGATTGATTCCGAGGGATTTCCCGACAAACCTAATTCCTTGTCTCCCTTTTGCAGCCCCTGATGAACGAAGCTCCATCGGTCAAGAATTTCCGCGTACTCAGTAATAAGATCTTCCACGGGCTGTTGGTTCTGTTGAGCCTCTTGCAGGTAATAGGCTTGCTTTACAATTCGCTGGCTAAGCATGCGCTGCGCGCCGGATAAATTCAGCGTCTTCGCATCGTTCCGCTGGGAGTTGAGCATGATTTGAACAACCACTTGACTGGCCGTAACCATTACGGCAATCAGCACTAAAGCAAGAACATAGGTAAGGCGAAGGCGTTTATAGCTTCCAATTTTGCTGTTATTCATTCAATTCACTCGGCCTGCATTACCGTTTGCGATTCAATCACACGTTTGAAATTCTTTGAAAAGTTCCCTGTCATAGGAATACAATCCTTGACCTTATTGCAATCTAATAAAAGAGTTTAGTTTAAATTTGCAGATAAACCGCCACCAATAAAAAAGATGTCTTCGAACTATGGCTGATTCCAATTCGTCAGGAAAAAACGGTAAACAAAAAAAGCAACGCGTCACCATTATGGACGTTGCAAAAGAAGCAGGCGTTAGCATTGCCGCTGTTTCAAGAATCCTTAACAACAGCTACGAGGGTTTCTCCGCACGGGAGGAAACTAAGGAGCGCGTTTACCAAGCCGTAAAGAAATTGAACTACAAAGCAAGCCGCGCTGCAGTGCGCTTAGCAACAGGCCGACACCAAGCAATTGCCCTTTGCTACCCGGACGACGGATTCAAGGCCGATGCAATAGACCCTAGCTCCATTACAACCATTTTTGGCCAATTGGGGCAAATGCTGCAAATCAGGGGCGTGTCGCGGGCGGCAGCGATTCATAATATTGACCTCGTTCTCATGATTCGCAACCGCGAACGCTCGCTGGAAGAACTCCTTCGCCAAGCCTCGGACTCAGTTGACGGCATTCTCTACGTAAACCCGGAGAACGACCCCAAGATTGCCAAAGAGCTGGAAGCCTCGGAGCTTCCCGTTGCCGTTGTGGGCCCCATGGCAAACATGAGCAACCGGTTCATCTCCGTCCGCGTGGATGAATACATGGCAGGCCGCATGGCAATGGGGCACTTAATTGTTGCCGGAGCCCGAAAAATTTTGGTCGCCGTTCCTGAAAACCAAGCCAAGGAAATGGCGATCATTCGCCGGTTGGAAGGGGTTGAAAATGTAGCCCAATCCTACAGCGATCCCAACCTGCAATTTGAGACCATTACTCTTCCCGCGAATATGGAACTTGCAAAGTCAACGTTCCATAATTACATTGGCCGTTGGGGCCGAATTGACGGCGTTCTAACCCTTGGCGGAATTCTTCCTTTCCCCATTATGAACGCTTTGTTCGAGGAAAAACTCCGCATCCCAGAAGACGTAAAAATCGTTGGCTTCGATGAAAACCCCATGTTTCAGCTTCACAACCCTCCTATTACGGGCATTCGCTACCCGATTGAGGAAATGTGTCACCGTGCAACGCAGCTGTTATTAGAGCGTATTAAAGGGGAAGAAGCTCCCGAACCAGAAACCATGAAGCCCAAAATGATTGCCCGCAAAAGCTCCGAAGCGCCCTTTTTCCCCCTAGTATAAAATACAAACAGGCACCGAAACGAACATTGTCTCGGTGCCTGTAATTGTATGGTGAGTTTTTGTGAGTACGCCGTAAAGCCGTTGTGTTTACTGATTACTTGGCAGGGATAAAGATTCGTTGGCCCTTAAGAATCTTAGCACCGGCAGGGATTCTGTTTTCACGTTCAAGATCTGCAACGCTGATACCGTTTTCTGTGGCGATTTTGTAGAGTGTATCACCCGCTTGCAGCGTGTAGTATTTCCCTTTGCTTGCTGAAGCTGCAGGCTTAGCTGCGGAGGCTGATGTTGTTGGTGTTGTAGTGGCAGGTTTCGCAGGAATGCTAGAGGCTGCTTCTTTTTTCTCGGCCGAAACTCGTTCACGGGTTGAAAGTTGGTTCACAGGAATCAAACGATCCGTTGCCGGTACAGTGCGGTTTGTTGCAAGCCCTGCGCCTGATGCGGGTTCAACACCGTTCGCAGTGGTGGTAGATGTTCTTGCCAAGGTTGCAACTAAGCGCTCGCCGCCGGATTTCTCCATGCTTGAAATGCGCTGCTCAATGGATTCAAGGCGGGTAATCAACTCTTTTCCTGAGCCAGACTCAGGGTTCAAGGATTGCAGATTCACCAACTGATCTTTAATGATTGTCATGTCGCCCGCAAGGGTGCGGAGGAACTGAGCATTTTCATCAACTGTGGCTTGTAATTCATCAACTTGGGCGAATTTTTTTTGGATTTTGGGAGAATTTTCAGGTTTGGCGGAGCAACCAACCAATGCAATTGCACTGGCTGCCACAACAACACTGCAGGAAAAAACGGAACG
Source organism: Candidatus Sumerlaeota bacterium (assembly GCA_036751885.1). Classification (GTDB taxonomy): domain Bacteria; phylum Sumerlaeota; class Sumerlaeia; order SLMS01; family JAHLLQ01; genus JANRMB01. The sequence goes on along the minus strand of DAIOTT010000057.1, from coordinate 4,713 downwards.
GCGGAACGACATCTTATTGTACCTCAGGAGGAATGGGATATAGCGAGTTATTCAGGGGATGATCTAAACTGCTAACTCCCACTCAGAAGCCTAATGTGTACAACGACAAGAAAAATTTTTGAGAAAAAAACAGGTTTTTCAGCATCGGCTTCAATTCATACAAGCGAGTGTTCTTTTTATTTGCAGAAAACCTCTTCCCTTGTGCCACAAAAAACTCTTTTGTATCGGTATTTAGGGTAATCTAAAAAATCCCCCTGAGTTTCCCCCTTATGAATTTCATGCATCCACGCACGAATTGGTCAAAAAAAACAGCCCGCAGCTCAGCCGTTATCCTGGGGGTAATTGCCTGTATTGCCGTTGTGCTGATTACCCTGGTAATCGTATTGCCAAGCTTGAGCTCTGTACAGATTTCCTCAACGGCAAATTCCAGCGCGCAAACTCAACCGGTTGAATCTAAGCCCAATGCCCACAACACCGCAACAAGAGCTTCAACAGCGGAAACAGATTCTTCTGACGTCAACATCACCTCCGCTGGTGAAGCACCTTCACCCGTAAAACCTGCGACAAAAATCATCCATCTCGCCGCGCAAGTGGTGGTTCCTGAGGGAACAGCTGATCTTGGCGGTTTTACCGTTAGCTTGCAAATTTCGGAATCAGAAACACTCGATCATTCTCCAACGCAGCGATACGAAACAATCGCCACCAGCCAAACAAACTCCGCCGGCCAAGCGCAGCTCACCTTCGGCAGCGAATACGTTCATTCCCCATTGCGCAAGCCCCGCGTCCTGATGAGTAAACCGGGTTTTGCCACAATCAATGCGCGCCTGATGGGCTTTCCAGACGGAACATTCTCCACGAATTTCCCCCGAGTTGAACTCCCTGCCTTCAGGGCAGAATCCACTATCAGCGGCTCCGTAAAGCAAGTTACAAAACTACCCGTAGCCTCTGCAAAAGTCGGAAGCGATGTATTCCCGCTTCAGCAGCAAAATTATGAACACGCTCTGCATCATGATCACCTCCCAAGCATAAATTACTACTTAGTGTCCGAAACTGTCTCAGATGAATCCGGCCGCTTCACCCTTACGGGTTTCCCAAAAGGTTGGAACTTCTTCGTTCCTGCCTTTGCAGAAGGCTTCGCCAGCTCGGCAACCATTAACTCCATACAGGAGGGAAGCGATGAAGCCCTGATTATTCTTAGATCAACCAACTGCACGTTGGCAGGGCACATACGAAACGAAAACGGCACGCCGATTCCCAATGCTGCGATTTACGTTCAAACAAACAATTCCATTCAGCACTTATATCCCCTAAATGATCAAAAAAGTAATTCCACCCTAAGCGACGCATCAGGGAATTTTAAGCTGGAAAATCTACCAACCGGCCACACTTATGTTTTTGCGACTCCCTCCGTTGGAATTCAGTATTCCTACAACCCAAATATAGTAGAGCTAACTAATAATGAAACCAGCACTGTAGAAATTATACTGCCCAACCCGGTCACCATTTTTGGAACCGTGGTGGATGATGTTACCGATGAGCCAATCGGCAATATACTACTAGGAGCGAATTTTGAAGTTAATCCTGAAACCAAAGAAGGTAAACTTGTGGAAAGCATGACCACGAACCCAGATGGCAGCTTTGAACTAAAAGTTCAATTTTGGGGCGAAGGTACCATGCTATTCGTACAAACGCCCGAAGGGTATAGTACAAATCCAAGAATGCCGTTCTTTACAAAGTATTTTAATGAGAATGATATCGTTGCAGACAAAATTGAAACCACGATTCGCTTAATGCCTACCGAGGTTACAGACGGTATTGTTTACTTGGCGGACGGCATAACACCTGCCGCTAATGCAACGGTACTTACACTCCTGGAGTTCTATTCCTCAAATATGCCCATTGCCACCACAAATGCCGAAGGGCGTTATTCAATCAACAAAATGGTTAATATGCCCTACGGCATATCCGTTTCCCACGAATCCGGCTGGGGGTACCACCCTCGGCTAGAATTCGAAGATAAGCCCACATCAATCACCCTGCAACCCTACGGCGTAATCAGCGGAAATGTCCTGTTCCCCAAAGTAACAAAACCCGTCGCCGTGTATTTAACTCTCAGGATGAACAAAGAAAACCCATTGAGCAACGATAAAACACAATACCTAGAATCCAACGCCGATGGTTCCTTCTACATCGATAAACTACCGGCCGGTACTTATTCTATACAATTGCGCAATAATCGTACAAACAACAATATTGTTATTAATGCCGGCGTTGAAAACATTCTAGTAGAATCTGGCAAGATAACGGAAAACGTTAAAATCGTCATTGAAGAAGGAGATACAATTGTAGGTACCGTTTTAGATTCCGAGGGAAATGCCATAGAAGGGGCAGATGTAAACTTCAGTTCCTTAGGGAGTTACAACTCAACTAAAACCGATAAAGAGGGTATATTTGAAATTCAAACAAGCAAGAAGGACGCTATTATAGACTATATTAATGTTGGTAAAGAAGGGTATAATTATGCTTTCAGGCGAGATATATCAATCTATGCAAGCCCTATAATATTTGAACTATCAGCCTTAGGTGAATTCACCATTCAAGCCGTGGATTCAATCAGCAAAAAACCGCTGACAAATTATAGTTACATTCAATACTCTGATGCTTGGTTGAATCAACCCACTACCAGTGAATTGATTGTTGTGCAAAATCAAGAGGGAAAAGCCCACCTAAAAAACCTTCCTAATCGCCCAGTAAAGATAAACATATTAGAATTAAATTCTAGCGGCAGACCCACCGGACGCAAGGGCACTGCAAGAATCACCAACGGTGAAACACAAAGCCCCCACATGATTGAAGTCGGCAAAACGTACAGCGCATCAGGCGTTGTAGTGGAAAACAACGGCGATGTTGCGAAGGGCGCCAGCGTTATGTTGTTGCTTCACAATCAACAAGGTGTGCGGAACTTTCAAAACAAAGATCAATGGAAACTCTACGATGAAACATTGCGTATTGAGCCCGTTCAAACAAATGCCAAGGGCGAGTTCAAACTTGAAGGATTACCCATGGGCACCTACGGGTTGATAGCATTGAGGGAGGATGAAAACTCACCCACTGTTGATCTTGAAATCCCGTTTCGAGATGTAAACGATATTACGCTGACGTTGGAATCAAAGGCAGAAATCAAAGGCACAGTCTACGGGCTGGATGGTAAACCAATCGGTAAAGGCGTTCGCATAATAACCCGACAAGAAGGGGTGAACGGCATCAATCAAATTACAATTCAAAAAGATGGCACCTACTCAATTCCCAATCTTGATCCCGGAAGTTACCGAGTCTCTTTTTATATTGAAAAAGAAGGCGCAGGCGAACAAAAACAAGTTGAACTTAAAAGTGGAGAAATAAAAGTACTTGATATTGATTTTTCAGATTACATTAAAATTAGCGGAAAAATAACAAAATCACCTACAGGAAAACTCCCTGAATCAAGTTTCATTAGCCTTAACAAAGCTTCAGATCATGATACTGCAATACTTGATACCCTTTCAACCCAATACAATGAAAAAAACAACTACACACGCTATGTAAAACCAGATTTTTATATCGCTAAACTTCAAGATAGAAGCGGATATAGTTTCATCATAAAAGACTTTGAAGTGCTGAAAGACAAATCAGAGCAAGAACATGACATTACCTTCACCACGGCGAAAGGGTTTATTATATTAGAACCAGAAGACGATGATATAATCATTGAAGGGAGAATTAATCTTGAACAACGGCTCCCTTCAGGAGTTTATCAATTGCGCGGCGGCAGCTTTACCCAAAACATTAATAATCTGATAGAACAATTCCCCACCGGTGAGTACCGCGCAACCTACACAAGCCGCAACAATTTGCACAAGGGCAGCAGCGATTGGACTCAAATCACCGAGGGAGGAGAAAACATCCTCGTTATCTTTGTGAACAAAAACACCGACGATGATTCCCTGATCGGCCGTCTGCAACAAGCCCTGAAAAACCTAGGTTACAACCCCGGCCCTATCGATGGTTTATGGGGCAGCATGACATCCAACGCGCTGCTAAAGTACCAAGAGGACAACAACCTTGAACAGACCGGGCAAATCAACGAGGAAAGCAAGAATGCCTTGGGCCTGTAAAAAGTCAGAAAAACCAACTCAATATTCCCCATAAATCAAGCAACCCTAAACTATGCTAGGGTTGCTTGAACGATTGCGGATTGACCTGCAAGACTTTCAATGGAGCCACCACCCAGATTCGAACTGGGGACCCCTTCCTTACCATGGAAGTGCAAGAACTTTTCTCATGTTTGACTAAACTTTCCGAAACCTTCCTAAATCTAACAATCACAACACTTAATAGTTAGACCAATCCCTTTCTCTATTGACTACGAACCACCTTTATGCCTGAAATGTTGTTGACTATT
>DAIOTT010000057.1:0-262 GCA_036751885.1 Candidatus Sumerlaeota bacterium | reverse complement strand
GAAGCATTTGTTAGGGCTTTGGAATTTGATGGCATGGGAGAGAAGAATCGAGCATGGGACACAGTGATTCAAGGCTTTGGGGTCAACATATATCCAAGCGGTAAAAAAACATACTTCCTTGATTACCGAACCAATGAAGGGCGCCAACGCAGAATGAGCCTTGGGAGTGCTTCAGTTGTCTCCTTAGACCAAGCAAGATCGGAAGCGAAGAAATTCTTGGGTGATGTTGTGCGCGGTGATGATCCCTTGGGAGCCAAGAAAC
>DAIOTT010000056.1:15885-20034 GCA_036751885.1 Candidatus Sumerlaeota bacterium | reverse complement strand
AGCACGCTCTTCCAGCGTTGCTGGATCAAGAATCAAAATGGATCCTTCAGAAGTGCCCACCAAAATTTGCTGCGTCGGCTCATCAAAAAAGCGGCCAACCGTTGGGGAACTCAAGCTGATCCCTTCGCCCAAATTTTTGCGAACCAGCAGCGTGTAGCCTTTATCCGTAAGGTAATAAACGCCGATGTTCCCCCGCACATCTGAGAGAACCAGCTCCGGGGTTTCGTCATGAAATAGCTGTACCACTAGCGGCGATTGTGGGTTGTCTAAATTTGTCTCAAAAGGAGGAAACGCCTCTTTCAAACCATTCTGAGCTGAAACCACCCCGGTGAACATGATGCTGCTAGCACAAAACAGCGTTAAAACCTTAAATTGGGTTCCAAAAATTAGATTTCGATTGAATAGAAATTCCAATGTTCGCATGCACAAAACCGTATCTTAAGATAGGAAGAATATAAAATCCATTCATTCCTAGCCTTTAGAAAATAACTTTTAGGTACACACAATAATGTTGAAAAAAAATGTCATGCGGCAAGCCATAAAATTCTGAAAGCTGTGATGGTGAATACATTTTTTTATGGTAATTGAAATTTTGAATAATGTTGAACTATCGCTGAGCCTTGGGCTGCATTAAATCCCGGGCAACATCAAGGCTTCTGGAGGATTGTTGACCATCAAGAAGCCGGGAAATTTCCTGCTCCCTGGCGTGTTGATCAAGCTCCTTGCAATCAGAAACTGTTGCCTTGCGTTTGTGGCATTTTGAAACGAATGCATGGTGATTTGCCAGTGATGCCACAATCGCCTGGTGAGTAACTAACAAGACTTGGGTTTTGTTGCCCATTTTAGATAAATACTGCCCTAGCGTGTGGAGTGTATTGCCGCTCATTCCTGTGTCAATTTCATCAAATAAACAAATGCCTGTGGCACTTGTTTCATGGGCAACCGAGGAAAGGGAAAGTGCCATGCGTGCTAACTCACCGCCGGATGCACGTTGGTTGAACGGTACGGGTTCTTTACCGTTTGCATCGAACAAAAACAACGGTTCCGAAACAGGAATCTTCTCGTTGAAAATTGATTTTTTGTATGTTATAAGAAAATCCGCCTTCGGAATATCAAGAGATTTCATGGCATCGGTAATTTTTTGCTCAAACGCTGGCCGCATTTGTTCTCGTAATACTTCAAGTTTTTTACATTCTTCAACGGCGCATTTAGTCTCTTGCTGAATCTTTGTTTCCGTTATTTGAATTTGCTTCTCCAAAGATCCTAACCGGTTTAACTCATCACAAATTTCCACATACTTTTCTCGCAGCGCCGCTTCCCCGTACCCATATTTCCGCTCCATTCTTTTGAACAACGTAATTTGGGCCTCAATTGTTTCGTGCTCATCCGTATTGGGCTCTAAAGCAGATTGTTGAAGTGCGCAAGCGTGGGAAATTTTCGATAAAAGTGTTTCCGCATCGCTAAGGGCATCGGTGGTATTTTCAGGAAGCAAGTCTTCAGGCAAAGGATGATTCATCAGGTGCCGTTGAAGCATTCCCAGACCCTCTAAAATTCCAGTTTGGCCAAGATTGCCATCCAGCAAATCAATGGACTTCTGCACAACTTCTAATTCCACCTTCTGGCGCTTTAGTTGATCGCGTGCATCCATCAGCCCTTCAAAGGAAAACTCCTCAAGGTTCAGTTGATCAATATCAGCTTTCTGATGGGTAAGAAAATCCCGACGTTGAAGAAAAGTCTGCTCGTCCAACTGTAATGAATTCAGTTCTTTTTGCAGAAAACGAATCGTCTCAATCCGCTTTTGAATTCCTTGCGAAAGCGCCGCACAACCGCAAAACTCATCAAATAAAGTGCGTTGATAATCTCCGGAGGAAATCTTTGTTTGTAAGTGCTGGGGACTAAAGTGGAGAAGAAGTTCCCCAAATTCGACCAAATTTTTTAGGGGGGTTAGCTGACCATTGATCCAGCTTCTGTGCCGATTTGCATCATCAAACTCACGGCGTATGATCACCTGAGTTGGGTCTTCGCAAGGGATTTCCTTCTGATTCAACCATTCCAACGCTTTAGTTTTACCAGATAAATCAAATACAGCTTGAAGTTCTGCCTTTTTCGCTGGTTGACGCACGCAACCGTTTGGGAATGACTTGCCAAGCACTATTGCTAGTGCCTGCAAAATCAACGATTTTCCCGCACCGGTTTCACCTGTGATCACAGTAAAACCACTACGGAAATCAATGAGCGTTGATTCAAAGGTAACAAAATGGTGAAGGTGTAGGCAAGAAATCATGATTTACCTCGTATGATTTGGTGAACGATAGGCGAAACAAACATGAGTGAAACTGAATTGTCAAAGAAAAAGCGAATATTAGGCGTTTTTCTTAGGTTGTTTTCGCCCCTAATCTTTCTGGCAAAAACATTATACTTTTGGCTCATTTGCCTTGGGTTCGCCGTAATCACCTTTATCGCACACCCGCCGGTTGGCATTTGGCCTTTAAGCTTTTTTGTCTATGCTATATTGATTTCATACACTTTACAAAAAACACCCTTGCAAGCTTTCTGGGTCGGATTGATTGCCGGAACCCTTACAAACACTCTGCTTTATATGTGGCTTCACGTTCTAAGCCGTTTTAATCCTGCAATCTACTTGGGCATACCAGCATTAGGGTTATTTCAGGGCTTATTCTTAGGAGTTTCGCTTTGCGTCATGCAGGTTTGCTTTGTTCGTATGCCAAGGTTGCCCGCAGCATTTGCTGCAACGGGGTGGTTTTTGTTGGTTGAGTGGATTCGCGCGAATGGGCCGCTAGGAGCTCCCTATGCCCAAGCCGGGCACCCCTTGATTGAAGCCTACGGCATTCGCCAATGGGCCGCTGTGGGTGGAGTTTTGCTGCTCACTTGTATTGTCATGCTTTTCAACTTGTCGGTTGCATGCTTGTGGGATCGTTATCGACGCAACTCATGGAACCGCACTGCAACTTTCAAAGCCATCATCGCAGCATCCGCACTTGGTTTCTTCTTTGCAGTTGGTGCTTATTTCAGAACTCAGTTGAACGCCCAGTTACTCAATGCACCGACATTGAATGTGGCGATTTTGCAAACGAATATTTCCCAAGAACTTAAGTTCGCTTCTTATACTGAGACCGACCCAGCGACCCGCGAAAATCTGCAAAAGCAGCTGCTTGATCGAGTTTTTGAAATGCTGACAGAACTAGAATCGATTGATCCCAAGCCTGATTTGATTCTTACGCCTGAAAGTTGTTTTACAATTGATGATTTTGATCGCAACTTCCCTATTTTGTTAGAGTTACAACTTAGCGCCAACCGTTTAGGCGCGCCAATACTAGTGGGTTCCACAGATCTTACATTTAGAAAAGCAGACGGATCATTGACTGATATAATGGAAGAAGCTCAAATTCTGACCAGTTCTGAGGGCTTTCAATATTATGATTATGAAGTTTCTAACGCGCTGTTTCTCTTCAAACCGCAGCAAGTTCCAAACACCCCAAAAGCAGCAGATTATACAAAAATCCACCTCATGCCTTTTGGTGAAACCGTGCCGTTCTTCAACATCATCCCCGGTTTCGTGGAGAACGTTGTTCAAGTTGGAATGATGCTACCGGGCGATAAATCACAGGATGCATTAAGTATTGAACTCCGCAACAAGCAAGTAGTTAAACTTGGCGCTACGATTTGCTTTGAAGATATGTTCCCCGGTTTGTACTTCAAATATAACCGCGAAGGGGCAAACCTACTCGTTAACTCCACAAACAATGCCTGGTTTGATCCCGGTTGGGGGGCGGAATACCACTTTGCCTATTCCCGATTCCGGGCCATTGAATTCCAAACGTCCGCCGTACGGGCTACAAACACAGGTATTTCTGCCGTGACATTGCCCACGGGCAACGTCATGAAACGCCTTCCTCGAGAACAACAATTGATCGATGTGATCGAAATTCCCTACTTCACAAACGCAACTCCAACAATTTACGGTCGATTCGGCGAATGGGTTGCTTGGCTTTCCTTGTTTATTTCAGCTTTATCCCTCTATTTTCTTCTGAGAAAAAAAATCACCTGTTTGAAATGATAATCCATTCATGAATCATCCTCTCAAAACTGCAGAATGCTTTTTGGTATGATGACGTTAATTCCTCTTGA
>DAIOTT010000056.1:0-15875 GCA_036751885.1 Candidatus Sumerlaeota bacterium | reverse complement strand
AAAACGAATATCCACCAAAAATTCGCTTGCGCGCACTCCTTTGTTTTTGTTGAACAAATGGAAATCACTTCTAACAAGCATAGTAAATCCTTATGCACGCTTCACTTTTATCGTTCTCAGTTCTTGGTATTGATGCCGTTCCTATTACGGTTGAGGTGGATGCGATTGATGCAAACTCCTTAGATACAAGCAGTTGGACGATTGTGGGCATGGGTGATACGGCGATTCGCGAAAGCCGTGAACGGGTGAAAAGTGCGCTGCGCAACACCGGATTTTCTGTCGGCCAAAAGCGTATTACCGTCAATTTAGCGCCCGCTGACTTAAAGAAAGAAGGCGCTCACCTTGATCTTACAATCGCACTTTCAATCTTAGTGGGAACGGGTCGATTGAATGCCGATGCCTGCGCGCGCTATGCGGCAATTGGCGAGCTGGGTTTAGGGGGTGAAGTACGCGCAGTTCCCGGCGCACTGCCCATCGCATTGGGGGCTCGGGAGCAGCAGTGCGAAGGGCTAATTGTTCCGGAAGCAAATGCCCGCGAAGCAGCGGTAGTAAGCGATTTAAAGGTATTTGCTGTTCGTGATTTGGCACAGGTGATTCAGTTCATCAAAGGGGATTTACAGCTTCAGCCGTACAAAGCTCCGCCAGCAAGTGTTGTTCAACCCAGCGAGCAAGAATTGCTGGATTTTGCGGATGTTCGGGGCCAAGAAAGCGTTAAGCGTGCTCTTGAAATTGCCTGCGCCGGTAATCACAACGTGATTTTAGTGGGCAGCCCAGGTTCTGGAAAAACCATGCTCGCCAAGCGTTTGCCGGGCGTGCTCCCTGCGATGACATTTGAAGAATCCATTGAAACCACCAAGATTTACTCCATTGCGGGGTTGCTGAATCGGCACGACGGCATGATTCACCAACGGCCGTTCCGCTCGCCCCACCACACGGCCAGCAGCGTTGCCCTGATCGGCGGCGGAGCAACGCCCAAACCGGGGGAGGTTTCCCTTAGCCACAACGGCGTACTGTTTTTAGATGAATTCCCAGAATTCTCCAGAAACGTACTGGAAGTTCTTCGTCAACCCCTAGAGGATGACATCGTGCACATCAGCCGTGCAACGATGACACTTACCTTCCCGGCGAATTTTTTGCTTTGTGCCACCATGAATCCTTGCCCTTGTGGGTACTCAGGGCACCCAACCAAACAATGCCTTTGCCGCCCCCAAGTGGTTCAACGCTACTTGGGGCGCGTTAGCGGGCCCCTGATGGACCGCATTGATCTGCACGTTCATGTTCCCGCCGTTTTAGTGGAGGATTTGCAAAAACAGCGCAGCGGTGAAACAAGCCAAGTGATTCGCAAACGAGTTCAACAGGCTCGCGAAGTACAGACGGAGCGCTTCAAATCCACTCCAGCGCTACATTGCAACGCCCAAATGGGGAGCCGCGAGCTGGAAACCTACTGCCAACTTAGCATGAGCTCCAGAAAATTGCTAAGAACTGCCATGGAAAGCTTGAATCTTTCCGCTAGGGCGTACGCCAGAATCTTGAAAATTGCCCGAACCATTGCAGATCTTGACGGCAAACCATCCATCGGCCCGGAGCAACTTTCCGAGGCAATTCAATACCGAACGCTTGACCGCAGTGTGGTTGCCTAAATTCACCGTGGTTTCCCGCGATTCGAAAGGGTTTAGAAAGAGCCAATTGTTGAGTCGATTGCCTGCAAGGATTTATGATTTTGGAGAAATTACTGCCTAGAAACAAACGTTCTATGAATAAAATCGTCATTTGAAAGGTAATCAACATTCTAATGTAAACATGAGGGCTTGATTTTTCTATTCGTCCTTTCTAAACACTTGCGGGTTGGGAAGTGAATTATCACAATGGAATCATTAAACAGTTTATATGAAGAGGTTTTTCCCACCATGCCTTCACTTCAAGTTTCCGCGAATGATTTACAACGGCTTGTAAATACTGAACATGCTGATCCTCACTGCATTTTGGGGATTCACCCCAATGGGAAAGGTGCGCTTGTTTTCCGTTCTTGGCACCCGGATGCAATCGGATGCTCTGTGATCATCGAAGGAAATCACCATGTGATGAAGCGGATTCATGTGGGTGGAGTTTTCCAGCTGGAATTGGAGGAAAAGCTTCTTTCTAAAAGCACCGTTTATGAGTACGAGTTTACGTTTGAAGATGGGAACACTTTTATCATCCGAGATCCGTATCGGTTTCCCCCAACTCTTGGGGAGCAGGACTTGTATTTTGCCGGCGAAGGGCGCCATTGGAAGCTTTACGATAAGCTGGGCGCGCACCTAAAGACAATCGATGGAATCAGTGGCGTTGCCTTCAGCGTTTGGGCGCCGAATGCTGTGCGCGTTAGTGTTATCGGTGATTTCAACCGGTGGGATGGTCGTATGTTCCCCATGCGCATGATGGGGAGTTCTGGCATTTGGGAAGTCTTTTTGCCCGGTGTTTCCGTGGGGGATTTGTATAAATATGAGATTAAGACCAAAGACGGCCGGTTGCTGCAAAAGCTGGATCCGTTTGCGTTTCATACGGAAATGCGCCCACAAACTGCCGGTAAAGTTTGGGACCGCTCAACGTATAGTTGGAACGATAACAAGTGGATGAAAGAGCGCGAAAAGCGCAGTTGGCTTCAGGAGCCGATGAGTGTTTACGAATGCCATTTGGGCTCCTGGATGCGAAGCCCTGAGAACCCTGAAAACTTTTTAAGCTATCAGCAGCTTGCCCCCATGTTAGTGGCGCATTGCCAAAAATATCACTTCAACTTCATCGAGTTTATGCCGCTTTCTGAGTTTCCGTTTGATGGTTCTTGGGGGTATCAAGTGGTCGGTTATTTTGCCCCTACTTCGCGATTCGGGGATCCTAATGGGTTGAAGCACTTAGTGGACTTACTTCATGCGGCGGGCATTGGTGTAATAATCGATTGGGTTCCGGCTCACTTTCCGAAAGATGCGCATGGTTTGGCTGAGTTCGATGGAACTTGCCTTTACGAGCACGCTGATCCCCGCAAGGGCGAGCATATGGATTGGGGAACGAAGATCTTCAACTTTGGCCGCAATGAGGTTTCAAATTTCCTGATTTCCAGCGCGCTCTATTGGCTGGAAGAATATCATATTGATGGGCTTCGGGTTGATGCAGTTGCCTCAATGCTTTACCTGGATTACAGTCGTGAGGAAGGCCAATGGGTTCCGAACCAATTTGGCGGGCGGGAAAATCTTGAAGCAATCGACTTTCTTCGGCGCTTGAACGAGGAAGTTCACGGGCAGTATAAAGGGGCCTTTACGGTTGCGGAAGAATCCACCAGTTTCGCAGGCGTTAGCCGACCCCTTTACGTTGGTGGGTTGGGCTTTACCTTTAAGTGGAACATGGGCTGGATGAACGATACGCTGGACTTTTTCTCCAAAGACCCAATCTACCGCAGCCACCACCATAATGATCTTACATTTTCCATGATTTACGCCTACACGGAGAACTTTGTACTCCCCATTTCTCACGATGAAGTGGTTCACGGAAAAGGCTCGTTGTTAGCCAAAATGCCCGGCGATGATTGGACGAAATTTGCCAATTACCGACTGTTTATTGGGTATATGTTTTCGCACCCGGGCAAAAAATTGTTGTTTCAAGGCTGCGAATTTGCCCAAGGCAGAGAATGGCACCATGATCAAAGCTTGGATTGGCATGAGTGCGATTATGAGAACCGCAAGCAAGTTGAGCGCATGATGATGGACTTAGGCCGGGTGTACATGGAGCATGCCCCGTTGTGGAAGTTTGATCATGAACCGAGAGGCTTTACTTGGATCGACTGCACCGATTGGCATTCTTCCATCCTTTCATTTATTCGCTGGGCTGAAAACGGCGAGCATGTGATTGTGATTTGCAACTTTACACCAGTATTGCGCAAGGATTACCGCATCGGTGTCCCATTACCCGCTTTTTATGAGGAGATTTTCAACTCCGATTCCGGCAATTATGGCGGCAGCAATGCGGGCAACAACGGCGGCCTTTGGGCTGATCATTGGGCAATGCACGGGCATTATCATTCCGTAAATCTTACAATTCCCCCGCTTGGTTGCTTGATGTTGAAACCAAAAACAAACGCATAATTCTTCCCTCGTTTATAAGAGTTTCTTGATGGTTGCTACACTTCTTTTTAGGTCAAAAAAACGCCCCTTGTTGCAATCGGGGTTTATGGCATTGGTTGTAATTCAATCGGTTTATTTACATCAGCCTACCCATGTTTCCGCTGAAACGCTTACAACTCTACCGTTATTGGTAGAGGAAACCCTTGAGGAACCCGATGCCTTAATCACTTCGGAAGAGGTTGATGTACCTAAACCAGCAACATTGAATGAACTGAAAAACCAACTTCAAGACTTCTTCCTGGAAGAAAATTTGGGTGAAAATGCCCAGTTCTCCTGTGTCATTTCCGATGCACGTTCCGGCGAATTTTTGCTGGAACTGAACCCTCGGCTTCCGCAAACGCTTACTTCACTCACAAAGCTTTACACAGCAGGTGCTGCGCTTGAGGCGTTGGATTATGACTTTCGCTTCAGAACAACCGTTGCTTACAGTGGTGAATTAAACCCAGAAACAGGCTTGCTTGAAGGAACTGTTTACCTGATTGGCGGGGGAGATCCGGTGCTTGGGGACCGGCTTTACCCTCGTGCGGATCCGTTTTTTCCGTTGAATTATTTCGCGCGCGAGTTGAAGGCGAAGGGTGTGAAGCGCATTACAGGTAATGTTGTGGGGGTGAATTCGCGTTATCAGGGGGAAGTTCACGCATTGGGTTGGGACGATCAAAAACGCGCCAACCGGCAACAAACCGAGGTTACAGCCCTAAGTTTTCGTGATGCTTCGTTTACCATCCAAGTAACACCAAAAGGCTCGGTTCAAAAAAATCCCCGGGTTGAAGTATTCCCCAAAATCTCCTATATAAACACCGAAAATTCTGCCGTGATTACGCCCCCAAGTTCGCCGTTATTGCCGTTGTTTTTTCGGCAAAATGAAAACAACCTTCTCTCAATTTCCGGCCAATTTCCCCAGTCGAATGAAACCCTAGTTTTTCAAGTTCCTGTTTACAATCCGCCGCTGTTTTCTGCCCACAGTTTTCGCCAAACATTATTAGCTGAAGGCATTCGCGTAATTGGGGATCCAACGTACAGCAAGGAATTTAATGATTCACAACTTACGGGTGAGTTTTTGGAGTTTTTTTCACCTCAGCTTGGGGAGCTTCTTCCCTTTTCATTTAAAGAGGACAATTCATTGATTGCCGAATCATTCGGTCGTGAAGTTGCCCTCAAGGGTTCCGGCGAACCCACGTTCCAAGGTGCTTCAGAGGCAATTACACGGTGGGCTGAAAAAAACGGTTTACGAAATCGGGGCTTCAAGCTGGTGGATGCTTCGGGAATTTCACCTTACAACAGCGCCTCCGCTGAATCCGTTGCGCAGTTGCTTTACAAGATGAATGGCTTGAGCAGGAACCAACGGCTTTTCACGCAATCACTTCCCAGCATCAGCCCGATGCGAGAAAAATTCTTTGGCGCCAATTCCCAAAATTGGCGCCAACGGTTTGGGAAGTACGGAACCCGGTTACGATTTCTTACGGGTGATTTTGATAACACTTCTGCCATTGCAGGTTATTTGGAAACCCGCCAAGGCCGCCAGTTGATTATTGTGCTGATGATTGACAAAGGGAAATCCCCTCAAATCACCCTTGATCGATTGTTGGACAAAATCGATCTCTACTTTACGGATTAGCGCTGATTAAGCGGCTGGGGTTTTATTTTGCGCTTGCGGAAGCACCACGGCCTTCCCTTCAAGAAGTACTTCCAGTTGTGAATTTATCGGCACTATTTTGCACCCAGTTTCTCAACCTTTTGAATCACGTCCCTGTACCCTGCGTCCACTTTCATTAGCTGTTTGAAGAGTTTAGAGGCGCTGTTGAACATGTGGGCTTCTTCTAACACTTCGCCGGTTTTGTACAACCAACCCATCAGTTGATCAAGCTCCTCGCTGTCGTCGTCCAAGCTAAGCTTCAAATCAAGAAGGGTTTCGCTGGCAAGATCAAACATGCGTTTTTTGGCAAAGGCGTAGGCTAGTTTTGCTTGGGCAATTCGGTTTACTTCAGATTGGCGTGCTGCCCGTTGGTAGTAGGTAATTGCATTGTTAAAATCTTTGGCCTCAAGGCGAAGGTCCCCTAGTTCTTCCAAAGTATTTTTATCGCCTTTGCCGGCTTCAACTTCTCGTTTTAAAAACTCAAACCGCTGCTCGCCCAAGGCTTCATCCACTCTCATTTTCAGGCTTCTGTTCCCTTTATTCTGGGGGTCAAGCAATTCAATTTTTTGCATGTATTCTGCGGCGTCAACTGCCTGAGAATCAGCAATAGCACTCGGAATCGCTTTACGTAGGAGCTCCAAATTTTGCTCCTTGGCTTTATCAGTGTTGGTGTAGGATTGCAGAATTTGGTGGATGAAGCGCCTAGCACTGGAATAATCATCCAACGATAAATAGGCTTGTGCAAGGGCGCGGTCTATTTCTTCGGTTTCTTCGCCGCCGTTGGAAAGGTACAACGAGTAGCTGTGAATCATTTCGGTGAATTGCCCCATTTCCCGGTACATATTGCCAACGGTGCGCAGGGTTTTTAGGTGGTGCGGGCTTCTTCGAAGGATTTTTTGTGCCCCTTCACGTATAGCGGCTTCACGGTTAATGGAGGTGCGGTCTGCCATTAGGCGAATGGTGCTCAAGGCATCGTCATAAAGCCCTTCTGCCACTTGTAAATCTGCCAAGTAACTGAGCAAAGCGTACCCGCCTTCGGGGATTTCATTGAACGTTGTTTTAATGCAGTCAATTACTTGGCTTCGAGATTGAGGGTGAAAGCGCAAAATAAAATCCCCTTGGGCAATCGCACGATCCAAGTGTTGCGAGCTGATAAGGCGTTGCAAGCAATCCATGGAAAGCGGCAAATTGTGGGGGTTTTCTTTGCAGCGTTCCAGCTTATCGGCAAGTTCATCGGTAAACTCTGCTTTTTCTATTTTTTTCAACAATCCCTGCAGCAGTTCTGATTCTTCCTCTGTGGGGGATTTCTCCAAGGCTAACACAACAACTTCGCGGGCTTCTTTTAGGGATTTCCGCTCATATAGAAGCTTCGCTAAGAATGTAAAGTGTGCTGCAGTTGCCCGTTGTTTGCGGCAAAGGGGGTGAAGAACGTTGATTGCCTCTTCTGTTTTTCCGTTGCTGTGCAGCACTTGCCCAAACTGGAGGCGGAATTCTAAATCCTCGGGGAATTCTTCCACCATTACGGAAAGAATATCCTCCATGCGGCGCGTCATTTCAGCTTGTTGAAGGAGTTCCAACAAATCCTGACCGCGTTTTTTTTGGGAGGGATCTAGCATGTAGGATTGGTCCAACCAGCGAATTTGCTGATCTTTTCTTGCCATTCGTTTTGCGTGGTCTGCCAGCATGTTAATGGCTTCAAGGTGTTTTTCGTCTTCAGCAAGAACCCGACGCAACACCGCATCGCTTCGGCGCATCGGAATTCCTTCTTCACGGGCAAGTTTTCTTGCAACACCCACAGCATCCTGCAAGCGCCCTGCTTCAAGCAGCAACACGGCATGCTTTTCCAACGCATCAATACTGGTTTCATCAACGCCGTATTCATCCAGTATTATCAATGCCTCAGCAAAATATTTTTGTTCTAATAGCTCATCGGTGTACGCATCTCGTAATTGTGCATCCGCGGGAAACTGAACGTACAGGGCTTTCAGGTATTCTAGGAACTCTGCTTTTTGGTTTTCCTCGTTTGCAAGTTGGCAAAGCACTTCCAGAAGTTCTGGTTTGCGTTCGCCTTGCTCGTAGTAGGTTCGCAGGCGCTTGCTGATTTCACCTCGTTGCCCGCGGCGAAACAGCTCGATGGAAACCGAGCACAACAACGCATCTTGTCCCGGGCGCCAAAGCAACGCCAACCGCGAGACAAATAGTGCAGCACCGCCCTGGTTCTTTTTGTCGAGCCGGTTCACTAACGATTGCCAAAGCCAACGATTGAAGAACTCAAATCCCAGTAAAAAAGAAGCAGAAACAACGCCGCCCCCTACGCCGGAAAGCCAAGTAACAACCGTAATATTCTCTAGCAAAGCATGCCCTGCAAAGCCTGCTGTAAAGCCCACGGAGAATGCGCCAATCGTGATTCCAATAAACGGCCGGCGGCGAATGTTTTGCTGCAAACTAATCAGGTAGGCAAAAATTACGACTCCGCTTTGAATGATTGCTAGTTGAAAAAACTGCTCTGGAACTTGGTCATTTTTTAGCTTATAAGTTTCCAGCACCCAATCCTGAAGCGAGTTGCTTGTAAAGTATTGCTGTAAAAATACCGCTGACGCCACAGATGCAGCCAGAGATAACCAAAACAGCAGTTGAGAAAAAAGGGTTCTTATGTTCATTGAGATTCCGCCTCTACCCCCATGAAAAGTGATTCATGAGAAATTCGCTCTGATAAGTAAGTTGATCAAACCTTTCAGAACAGAATTTAAAAGTATTGCATTCGCCCAAAATCGGCAACCACAACATTCTAATTCAATTCCAGTATTTACGGATTTTCCTAAAAATGACCTCATCCAGCCCAGAACACCGCCGTTGGCAATTTGAAATGCTGATTATGATGGAAGAAGAAAACGATACCGAAGGCTGTAAGGAGTTGTTTTCCCGTCTATTATCGGAAAAACACGATGTCATTATTCCGCTGATGGATTACATTGCCGAGCGGCAGGATGTTCCTCAAATTGCGATTCTAGTAAAGCTGCTCGGGAAAATGGGCGAAAACGCCGCTGCACCCCTGCTGATTGGCTTACTCAAAAGCAAGCGAACAGAGTTGCGGTTGCAAACAATTATTGCCCTAGGCTGGCTGCGCACCCGTGCTGCCTTGGAGCAGTTGGATGAAATTGAAGCCCGCGACTCCGATGAAGAGGTTCGCCGTGAAGCTGGCATTGCCATTGAGGAAATCCTGCGAGATTTCCCGACTCTTCGCGATCAGCTGAAATTTCACCAGAAAATTGCGATCAAACGAAATCCCATCACCATTGATTCCAAAGAAGTCATCGGCCGCACAACACCCCCCGGCGGTGAAGAGCGGCGCCGGCTTGTGGGGATGATGCCCCGAATGCTCGCCATGAAAAACAAAGCCGTTCCGCTAGGAATTGGCAAAGGGGGCGTAGTAGGAATTGCCGTGGATGCCACAACCGAAACAGACCCTACGGATTATTTTGCTAAGCTTTTGGGCCGCAGTGTTGAACTTCACGGTTGGCCATTACAAGCGATTTACGAACGCATACTTAGCTTCTACCGTTGGGGTGATAACGATTGGGTAATCTTTGGGGAGTTTATGACAGATCATGCCAGAACAGAGGTAATGAGGCTTGTAACACAAGGCATTAGCCCGTTGGAGCCGCACCCACCGCTCCCTGATTGCGTGGATGCATCGGAAGCCGTTCAATCGTTCCTGTCAATCTGCACGCAAAAACCCATTCGCTCTGCCATTATTGAGTTTGACGAAGCAGGCGATTTATTTGTGCTTACGTTGGTGGAAAAAAACGGCGAGAAAATTACGTTGGATGCACCCCCATCTATTCTAACGGCTCGTTTTATGAAGGGGATTGAGCTGATTGCCAACTGCCAAGAATGCATCAGCGCTGACGGCGAAGCCGATTCCTCTGTCAAAGAAGGGCTAATTCGCCTTGAACCACCTACCGTTCAAGCGCCCACCATTGCCGCCGTTCGCAGTCAATTAATGGGTGGTTTACATGTAATTGGCGTTGAGTTTAAGGATTACGAAAAAAACTAAATCGCGCTGATTATTTTTATATCAATCGGTATTGAATAGGTGAATCAATCAGCCAATTGAATCGCCTTCACCACCCTGTTCAATCACGTCTTCTTCCGTTAGCCGCAAGAGCGAAGGGAGCATAATCAAGGAGGCAAGCAGCGTGGTTGATACGCCAAGAATTGAGACAATTCCCAAGTCCCGAATGCCCTGATAATCAGCCAAGGCAAGGGCCCCAAAACCACAAATCGTTGTAAAGCTTGTAATTACAATTGCACGGCCCGTTTGCGTAACAGTTGCATCTAAATCCATGGAGTTTTTCTCGTAGAATCGGTGGATCATGTGAATCCCTGAATCAACGCCGATCCCCACAATCATGGGAAGGGCAATAATATTGATGTAATGCAGCTTCATCTCCAGCATGCTCATGATTCCCAGCGTGCAAAGCATTCCCATAATCACCGGAAGAATGGCCAACGCCGCTTTGAAGAAGCTTTTGAAGTAGATAATCAACACAAACATAATCGCAAAAAGAACCAAAAGAACTGCAAGGGCAAGATCACGAATAATCAATTCCCGCAGCTGTTGTTGAATAATTAGTGTGCCCGTTACTTCCACTTCATTAATCAAACGGGCGTTCATTCCTTCGCGAAATACTTTGGGAACTTGCTCACGCCATTCCTCGGTGGGGGGCGGGTAGATTTGCGTTAGAATACGCCAACGACCGTCTCGGGATTTATACGTGTAGCGCTGGGCAATATCCACCAACGCAGGGTTGGTGTTACGGTCTAGCTTTAGGATGTTAATGGGAATTTTATTCTGCTCAATTGCCTCGGTTGAAGCGGTTTTAAAGTCCGTAAGTTGCTGAATAAATTCATCAAAAACTTTTGGTGAAAGGTTGTTTTCTCGTGAAATTCGGTTAATTGTGAGTCGCAAACTTTCCACTTCAATGTTTGCCATTCGCTGCAACTGAATTTTTTGTGTTTCGGCTGAGGGAATAAAATACCTCAGGGAATCCACAACAACCGCGAATTCTTTATTGCTGCGCGTTAGATCTCGAATATTATCAAATAATTTATCGTTCTCTGCTAAGGCTTCCTGCGCGTTTGATCCGCTGGCAACCACCACCAACTGGTTCTCTGGTACGCTGAAGTGGGATTGAATTCGCTCGCGCAGGGCAATGTAATCGTCGCTTGCTTTGTGCAGCGCGCTGAAGTCGTCATCAAACTTCACATCAGCGGCAAACGTCCCGAGAAAAACTGTCACTAACAGGCCTGTTACAACCGTTAGGCGGGGGTAGGCGTAGGCGGTAAAGTGAAATCTTTTGAGGCCAAAGGTCGACATTTCACGCTGCGAGTATTTCCCGAAAAACCCGGTGCCGAATACCGTTAGCATGGGTGGTAACACCAACAGAACCGCAAGCAAACAGGCGATTACACCCACCCCTACAATTTGCCCCAACTCCTGAAACCCAACAAAACGCGTAACCATTAGGCCCACAAAGGAGATAGCAGTGGTAATAGCGCCCGCAATAATGCCCGGCCCCGTTTCGGCAATTGTTGTGCTCATGGCTTCGCGGTTGGAGAAGCCTTTATTTATTTCCTCCAAATACCTGTTATATAGGTGAATAGAAAAATCTACCCCTAAGCCCACAAGAATGGCGGCGAAGGAAATTGTAACCTGGGTAAGCCGCCCTACCATGACAGAGGAAACCCCTAATGTCCAAGCAACGCCTATCACGAGGGGAACAATGATAAACAGAAGTGCTTCCGGCCGGCGAAACGCCACAAAGAACAGCATCAGCACCGCAATCAAAGAGTAGATTGAAGTGCGAAAAAAGTCGTTCCGAACAATTTCGGAATCAGTAATCGCCTCGTAATGCGAGCCGTAGAAGGAAATATTAATCTTAGGATTCTCGGGGTCTTCCCCTAAAAACTCAGGATTCCGCGTGTAAATTCCTTTTTTCGTTTCTTCCAAAAACATCTGGAAGTCCCGCGCAAATGTTAGGTTTGTTGCTGGCTCTATGGGCCAAACTAACATCAGCAGCATTTCTTTATCTTCTGAAAGAAAGTAGTTTTCTTTCAAATTTACCTTCAGCGGCCCGGATTTAATCTCCGTTCGTTCGGCAATTACCTTGGAAAAGTTGAGCGGATCTTGCGTTACTTCCTTGTATTTTGAGTAAGGAGAAACGTTTAGCAGGGAAACCAGGCGCTTAATTGAGCCGTCAATCGCCTCTGGCGTTAAGCGACTTTCCAAAGAATCCCAATCCTCAGCAGTGAGGAGTGATACAGCGCGCGCTTTTCCATCTAGCGTATCAAGGTTTAACGAGGCAGGATCTATTTTGTGGGTAACACGGCGAATAAACTTCCGGTAATCAAGGCCGTATGCTAGTTCATCGGCGGCCTTCTTCATCATGGCTTCGTCGTTCAGGTTTTCTGCTTCAAGCACAACAAGCATAAAGTCAAAACTGCCAAAGTCCTGCAAGGCAGATTGGGTAATACGAACAACCTCTAAGTCCTTCGGGAGTAAATCCGCTAAGTCCATCTCAACAACAAGATCGCGGGCCTTCCAAACGGAGAAAAGCGTCAACAGAATGGCAATCAGGAGCGCCCAATTCGGATGCCTGGAGAGCATTCGAGCAAAATGACGGATGGTAAAAAAGTATTTTGGCTCCACGTTATTCAAGGGTCTTGGGAACGTCCTTTTTTATTCCTGATCTTCCGGTAGCACGGGAGCTTGTTCAGCTAAGGCATTCATGGGCAACCGCTGTTTTATTTCTCTCGGCAACAATGTAATCACCTCGGGCTTTAGGTTTGGGTTTAATTTTATTTCATTCACATCAAACTCTAGGGTAATTTCTTGTTCTGGAATAATAATATCAAGCTTAGTGGGGTAGGGTTCAGCGTTTTCCGGTGTTTCGTATTTCCAGTATAGAACCTGCAACATCAGTTGATTATTCCGCCCGGGGTTGCTAACAAGTAACTCCTGAACTAAGCCGTCTGTTTTGCGGATTTTCCAAACCAATGTGCGATTTGGTTCTCTCAAAATCAAATACAGGTGCTCCTTGGCCTGAGTTGTGGCCCATTTACCCTTCGTGCTGGGGGAGTCAAAAAACTCCTGCAGCCGATGGTACACGCGAACCGCACCAATTAAGTCCTTCGGCGTAAAGCTCCCCAGCGCCCCGCCTGTTTCCTGCAATTCTTGCAGTGAACCCTCAAACAGCCGCTTATCATCCGTAATGTAAACGAATGCATTATCACCATCCAGAATTAATTCAAAGAGCGTTCCTAATAAGAAGTGCGTTCCACGAACGCGCATTCTATCCGGCTGACCATAAATCAGGGTGGTATCAAACCGGTTTTTTTGTTTTTCAGGAAATACTTGGGTTAATTTCACGGAAGACCGCGCCCAAAAAAGCTCGCGCTCCGGGCTTCTCGCTATGGTGATTCGTTTAAAATCCTGAAAGTTGAGAACGGAATCCTGTTTTGGTATGTCAACAAAGGGTGATTCAAAGCGATTCTTTTTGCCACACCCCAGGCTTAGGGTAAGCAAACAAATGAAGGTGAAAAACAAGCAGCGCTGAGGCAGAAAGAAAAACAAAGAATACATAAGTAATAACCACTCATTGAAATGGGTGTTCTGTCAAGACTACCCCATCAGAACAACTTTTTTTTCCGAAGAAACTGCATTCACCAAGCAAATCTCGTTTTTTGGGATGGACACCGCATCCAGAATAGAGAAGTTAGAGTAGGATTTAAGTGAGGTCGGATTAATTTAATCCCCAAATGGCCTTTTATTAAATGGTTAACCCTTTTGAGGAGTCGTTTTCGTGCGCATACCCGAGTTTAGAGCTTTTTTGGCTGCAATATGCCTGAGTGCTGCTCTTATACAACCTGCATCGGCAGAGAATCTTTTTCGTGTATTTTACGATGCCAATCAGCCTATTCCCGATAACGACGCAAACGGCGTGGACATTCCCTTTGATTTCACGGGTGAACCCGGAAGCGTCTTTCAAGTTGCGGTCTCGTTTGATGGCGACGGCCCCTGCACTGCCAACACCCAGAATAGCTTCACGCTTGGCCTAAAGCACGCCTTTATCTCTGATCTTACCGTGCAATTGATTGCTCCAAACGGCCAAACCGTGACACTTTTCTCCAACCTAACAAACGGCTTTGGCGGTGAAAACCTCTGCAACGTTATGTTCAGTGATTTCGCGACAACACCCATCACCTCTGCCACCTCCGCTGATGCACCCTTTCCCGGTTTTTGGATTCCTGAAGAATCCCTCACGCTGTTTCAAGGCTTACCCGTTTCCGGCGTTTGGCGGCTTCGGCTCATCGATACCGTTCGCAACGATATCGGGATTTTTCAGTCTGGCAGCGTTTACATTTCTACCATAGAAAATCCTAGCAGTACCATACCACCCCAAATTGAAATTGAACTTCCCCCGCCCGTTGTTGGTGAATTTGCGAGCCCAATAACCACATTTAATGGCCCATCGGTTTCCTTCTCAGGAACAGCGACGGATTTGGGCGGCTCAATCGACCGCATCGAATATTTGATTCGCAACAGCGGCAATCAAACGTTCAACTTTCAACCAGCAACCGATGTCAGTGCCGATGGCACCGAGTGGACGATCACAGAAATTCTTCCGGTTGATGAAATTTCTGAGTTCTACGTGCGTGCTGTAAACACAAATGGCGATGTTGGCCCTATTGCACAACGTTTTGGCACAACCTTGTCCGTCCCTGATTCGCCGCCTACAATTACCGTTACAACCCCTCCTTCTGAGGAGCAAGTAACGGTAAGCTCTGCCTCCAGTTTCTTCCTGTTCAGAGGAACAGCCAGCACTGAAAGCCTCGAAGGCTTAGATACAATTCAATTCCGTGAAGGCACTTCGGGAAGTTTCATTGATGTTGTTGAGCTGGATCGTGAAGGCCCCACAACCTGGAATTATTCCTACGAATTCCTAGGGGAAGCCGGTAGCCAAGTTACCGTGCAATTCAGAGTGCGCGACCTTGAAGGTTTCCTAAGTGAACCCGTAACACGGAACCTCATTTTCTCCCGAACCAATCAAATACCCGTGGTGGATATTATTGATCCGAACGGGAACGAAAGCTTTACCAGTCTTCTCAACTCTCGGATTTTCCGCGGATCAGCCCTAGATTCTGACGGCAGCGTTGCAGATGTTGAGTTCCGTATTCCCATAAATGAGACTGAATTAGATCCTGAAATTTGGAATTCCGCGAATGATGTTTCAGAAGAGGGAGATTTTTCAAGATGGCAATTCACGGCGGAGTTTGAGGCCGAACCGTTGCCTTCCACACTTGTTGTTCAAGTTCGGGCGCAGGATAATGGCGGCCAGTTCAGCACGCCGATCCAAACAACTCTCAACGTCATTTCCAACTCGCAGATTCGCCCTTCAATCACTATCACAAACCCCACTGAAAACGCCGCCGTTTCAACTGAAACAACGCAGATCAATATCACCGGAACCGTTGTTCGCCAAAACGTCTCCCTTGAAACCGTCAGCGATTTCAGCGAGCAACAAGTTATACGCCTAGCACTTACCAATGAAAATGGCACCACGAACTCTCTTATTGAGTTGGATCCCCCAACTTACAATTCTTTCTCCACAACCGTTCCGCTTGAAGTTGGTACCAACGAAATCGTGCTTTCAGCGGTAAACAAGCTTGGCTTCCAAAGCCTCCCATCAGGTACATCAGAGCGTATCTTTGAGCGCGCAACTCCAGAGCAAATTTTGAGGAACTTTCCCCATTCAAACAGTGTTATATTCCTTTGGTCCTGATGAAAATAATCTTTCCGCTGAACTTCCCGTTAACAGTGTGAGCGGAAACTTTACTGAATGGACAATTCAACTGCCGCTGCAAGTATTTGAGAACCTTGTGAATGTTGTGGCCGTTGACACAGAAGGAAATCGCAGCCCCGTTCAATCAAGAACAATTCGCAGATCACCAACAATTCCCATCGTGAACATTCTTTCACCCGCCAACAACATCTTGGTGCAAGAAGGCGAAACAAATATACAGGTTGC
>DAIOTT010000055.1:19110-20197 GCA_036751885.1 Candidatus Sumerlaeota bacterium | reverse complement strand
TACTCATACAAGAGAGCGGCGTGCGCAGCGCCCAAGGAGAATTTGTGCCGTTTATTGATTGGGTGAGCGAAGCCAGAGCAGAGCGTTATCGTGACTTTGAAACACCTGTTGCTGGAAACCCAAACCGTGAGACTAAATCTGAAACCTACAGTTATGACCTAAGTACAGGGGTGGAGCTTACACAAAACCTGCCAACGGGGGGGAGCATCACGGGAGATTTTACGGAGGGCATTGGTGAATCACGCACTACAAGCGGGCAAAACGGGATTTCCGAAAGTAACAGCTACGATGCCGGCGGCGGGGTTCGCTTTAGCCAACCATTGCTACAGGGAAGCGGCTTGCTAACGGGAGAAGGCTCTGACATTGGTACGGCGAACTTGCGGCGCTCGCGATTGGACCGGTTGGATTCCGAGCTGCAAAACCGCTTGAACGAACGCGATACAGCCCTGCGGGTGATTCGCCAATACTTCAGCATTCTGCAAAGCAAGCAGCAGCTGATTGTTAGCCGCGATGCAATTTTAGAGCGTTACCGATTCTTAGATGAAACACGGGTGTACTTTGAAGTGGGCCGTGTGGCGGAATCGGAAATTCTGCGGGCTCAGATTCAATTTCTTCAGGAAGTAGAGCGAGCGATTAACCGCCAGCAACAACTGGACGACGCCCGGGAGCAACTCCTGAGCTTGCTGGGCTTGCCGCTGGAAACACCGCTTTCTTTGGTGGATATTACCAGCTTAGTTACTGACCGGGGAGCATTCGCCATTCCTCCTGTGCAGGAAGCATTAGCCCTTGCCCGTGTAAACCGGTTGGAGTTGATGCGCCAAGAACTAACGATTGAGCAGAATTTGATTAACCAGCAATTGGCAGAAAATGCGATTTTGGCCGATTTAGATTTTGATGTTGGGGTGCGCTATTTTGACACCGGCGATAATTTTCGCGACGCAAACGACCTAAAGCAGGATAGAATTGATGCCGGAATTTCCCTTCGGGTTCCGTTGTCCAATCGCATCCGCACCCGGGAAGCCATTCGCCAAAGCTCCATTCGGCTGGATCAAGCGCGCACCAATCTTTTGTCGCAACAGCGAGACAT
>DAIOTT010000055.1:0-19100 GCA_036751885.1 Candidatus Sumerlaeota bacterium | reverse complement strand
AGAGGTACTCTCGGCCCACCGCGATGTGCTTACAACGGAAGCCAGGCTTACCGTTCTGCGTAAGCAGGTGGAGCAAGCACGACGCAACTTGGAGCTGATTAAAGGGAGCTTTGAGGTAGGCTTTGCCACGGTAACGGAAGTTCGCCTTGCGCAGGACGATTTATTCAACACGGAAACAAGCTACAAAAACGCCCTGCTAGGCTACCAAGTCAGCATTGCAGAGCTTTACGTAGCGATGGGAATGCCGCTGCTGTAAGCGCATTTGTACCACCGGCGCCATACGGCAGGAGTTTTGCCTCGTTCTTGTTTACCAACACTGCTAACCGCTACGGGCGAACCATAAGGAATTAGCGAATGAAAATAAACTCTCTTTCAATCATCACAATCGTAGCATTGGCTGGGGTTGGCACGGCCAGCTATGTTTTTCGTGCTCCGCTGATGGAACAAATCCAGGGCCAGGCGATGGTAAATGATGAGGTGTTGTACACGCTTTCACAGCAGCCATTCATCAGTAAAGTGTATAGCATCGGGGAACTTAAGGCGGCAAAATCCTCAACGTTGACTTCACCCTTTAGCGGTAAAATTGTGAAGTTAGCACCGGAAGGAACCAAGGTTGAAGTAGACGACCCCGTGGTTTGGTTTGAGACCGAAGAACTTGAAAACGAATTACTGACAAAACAAAGCCAACTTCAGCTGGATGAAAAAGCCCTGCAAACGGCCAAAGACGCTTACAGCTTGGAAGAACGCCGCAACGACCTGAACTTGAAGAGCGAAATAATCAAGGTGGATATTTCTCGCCAATCCTACGAGGACGCTAAACAGAAGTTTGATTCCGAAACGATTTTGTTTGAGAAAAATATTTCCCCCCAAACTAAGCTGGATGAAGCGCGCCTGCGGATGCTTCAGGCAGAGCTTTCCCTGCGCAATGCGCAAATTAACTTAGCCAGAGTGGAAGAAAACCTAGAAGCGAATTTACGCGTGAAGCAAACGGACATTGAAAAAGCGCGCATCGCGTTGGAGAAAACAGAGCGGGAATTAAGAGAGATTAACGAAAAGATAGACGGCGCCGTGATTCGCGCATCAAACCCCGGTGAGATTGCCTACCTGAAAATTTGGAAAAGCGGTACGGTGGCAAAAGTTGCTGAGGGCGACCAAATTTGGCGGAGCCGCAGTTTGGTTGAAATCCCCGATACCAGCCAAATGCTCGCCTCGGTTCCCGTGAGTGAGATTGATATTGGGCGGCTTGAAATTGGCCAAAAAGCCCTGATTCAAGTGGAGGCTATTCCAGGCCGCCTGTTTACAGGAACGGTGGAACAAAAAAGCTCCGTCCCCATTACCGATAGCGCCGAGCGGTCGTGGTCTGGCGGAAACTCAAACGGCCCTCGCGAGTTTGAAGTCATGATTAAAATCAAGGAGCAAGACCCCCTGTTGCGCCAAGGTATGACCGCCAGCACGGATATCATCATCTACAACGATGAACGTGCGGTTCCTGTACCGTTGGAGGCTATTCAAGAGGTAAACGGCGCTAAAGGCTTGGTGGTAATGAAAAACGGGCAGCAAGAATTTCAGCCCATTATTGTGGTGCGCGCGAACGAATCTTTCGCCCAACTGGAAACGCCCTTTCCCGCTGGTACTGTTGTGTTGTTGAATCCCCCGAAACCGGAGGAGCCCACCGATGTTGCCTTGGAAGAGGATTCACCCAAGGCCCCAGCCGCTAGGGCAGAAACCAACGAAACTGCGGCCAACCCCACGTGATTATCTCCATAAAAGACCTTCATAAAATCTACGCTCAGGGCGCCATAAAAGTGCACGCCCTTCAGGGTATTACGCTGGATATTGAGACGAACGACTACATAGCAATCATGGGCCCCTCGGGCTCGGGAAAATCCACGTTCATGCATATTCTAGGTTGCTTGGATCGGCCGACCTCCGGCAGTTATATTTTGAACAACAAGCACGTGGAACAATTAGAGGACGACGAGCTTTCCCTTACCCGGAACCGCGAAATTGGCTTTGTGTTTCAATCCTTCAACCTTCTCCCCCACATGACCGTGTTGCAAAACGTGGAACTTCCGATGATGTATGCCAGTGTATCGCGACGCGAACGCTGCGACCGCGCCAAGGAAGCATTGAGCCGCGTTGGGCTTGGGGACCGAATGGCTCACCACCCGAACGAGCTTTCTGGCGGTCAGCGCCAGCGCGTGGCGGTTGCCCGCAGTTTGGTGAACAAACCCTCCATCCTGCTGGCAGATGAACCCACCGGCAACTTGGACTCGAAAACCAGCACCGAAATTATGGGCCTTTTCCAAGAGGTTCACGAGGCGGGCAACACGCTGATACTTGTAACCCACGAACGCGACATTGCCGAACACGCTCAGCGAATCGTGAACATTCGCGATGGTGTTGTGGCGAGCATTGAACAGGTTGAGAATCGGATTATGGTGTGATGTTTCGCTTAGTTTCAAATGCTGAGACTAGAGTGAATCTCCGTCCGTTTTGAAAAGATTTCATTCAGCCAAGTATTCATGCTCGCTGCATTCGATGTAATTGGTTTCAAATGAACGTGAAAAAGCCCCCGCAATATGCAGGGGCTTTTTGTTTTTTTAGGCTTAGATTGCGGGTAATTCTTACGGAAGAATTACTGTATCAATTACGTGAATGACGCCGTTGCTGGCTTCAATATCTGTGGCAACAATGCCTGCGCCGTTTACGGTTGGTTTGCCGCTATCAGCTGAGATGGTCAAAGCACCGCCACCGACTGATTGAGCGTTTTTCACTTCAAGGGCTTTGTCAGAGTAAACAGTTCCACTGACAACGTGTAGGGCTAGAATTGACTTTAGTTTTTCTTTGTTTTCAGGCTTCAGAAGATCTTCCACTGTTCCTGCGGGGAGTTTAGCGAAAGCTGCATCTGTTGGGGCGAAAACGGTAATGCCATCTTCCGTGGAAAGGTAGTCAGCAAGGCCTGCGGCAGTTGCTGCAGCGATCAAGGTGTTGAAGCTTCCGGCACCTTGGGCAACTTCAACCACGTTTTTTGTTTCGGGGAGGATTACAGAATCAATCACGTGAATTACACCGTTGCTTGCGTAAACATCTGCTGTAACAACTTTGGCTTTATCGATGAAGACGCTTCCATCTTTTGTGGAAACATCCACCCGTTGGCCCTGTACAGTTGTAGCATTGCTAAGGTTCACTACTTGGGTTGATTTTACTTTTCCGGGAACAACGTGGTAGGTAAGGATAGAGATGAGTGTATCTTTGTTTTCAGGCAAAAGTAGGCTTTCTACTGTGCCAGCAGGGAGTTTGGTGAAGGCTTCATCCGTGGGGGCGAAGACCGTGAACGGCCCTGGGCCTGAGAGGGTTTCAGCAAGGCCAGCTGCTTGTACTGCGGCGACTAGGGTGTTGAAGCTTCCGGCTGCTACGGCTGTTTCAACAATGTTTGGTTTATCACCGTAAGCTGCTTTTGAAGCAGGGGCTGAGGCGGGTTTAGCACCGCCGTAGACTTGTGCTTGAAGGCTTGCTCCGAATGATACAACGGTTGCAAGGGCTGCGATTGATAAGTTTTTTGTGAATCTCATGAGACTCTCCTTAGAGTGTACGTGATTTTAGGCGTCTAGAATTTATTGCCATAAATCTGTAGCGCAATCGCAATGCCAGAAATCATACAGCAAATCTGGACAACGCTGCAAGCATCTAACTCTAAGGGCTGATTTAATTGCATTTACGCCTTTTTTCTTCGGCGTTTTTGTACGAAATAGATGATATTAACGATGATCAGCATGATGCCACCGATGAGAATTTGATCGCTTTCACCCTTGGCTGCGCCGCTGCCAAGCAGGGCAAATATCAGCGTAAGCGGAAAAAGGCCGATGAGGCTTGCTTTGATAAACGGCCCAATCGGGCACCGAAGCGCACCGAAGAGGAGGTTCATCATTTGCCCATTGATAAAAGGCGCCAGGCGCGCAATCAAGACCCACCAAAAA
This sequence comes from Candidatus Sumerlaeota bacterium, assembly GCA_036751885.1. Classification (GTDB taxonomy): domain Bacteria; phylum Sumerlaeota; class Sumerlaeia; order SLMS01; family JAHLLQ01; genus JANRMB01. Next base: position 15,120 of record DAIOTT010000055.1, on the reverse strand, counting down.
GCATTTTCCCTCAGGCGTTTATCCCAAAGGTGAAAGTGTTTTCCTAATCGACGCTTAGCAACCCCCCGCAACACGGATTTCCCCAGCATATAGGTAATCAATGAACCCAACATGGAGGACGTAAGGGCCAGCGCCGTTCCGATAAAGGCGCCGTAGATGGAGCCCGCAACGGTGCTGACAAACAAACGGGGCAAGCCAATGCCGATCAGCACGGTGGTAATCAGCACAAACCCGCCGTAACTAAGAAGCTGACCGCGGATTGTGTTGTCGTTCTGCAGGTTTTCACGAATGAGTTCGGGATTAAACAGGTTGTTGCGAACGAACTCACTTTTCAGGGAAATCATGGCAATAGCGAATAGGCCAATCAGAAAAATAACACGGGTGATATCGTGCTTTAGAGTACGCTTCTGAGGCTTCGGATTAGGGTATTCGGACTCTAGCTCGCCAGCGGTGATTGCATCTGTCTGGGCGGGCTGTTTTTTTTTTCTTGGGGTTTTAGTTGATTTCACAGAAGTAAAATTCTTCCTAAGTGGGCAAATCGAAGATGAATTTGGTTAAGGCTTTTTCAACGGTGTGGCGGTTGCGGTTTGCTGGGATTCAATCACTTGGTACCGAAATGCACGCTTACGAAGCCAATACACACCCACAAGATCATAAATGCCAACAAAAAGGCGACTTTTAATTCCCTTGCCGTATTTGCTAACGCCGTGGGCCCGTGGGCGGTGGTTGACCGACATTTGAGCCATTTTGCCCCCTTGCATTTGTATGAGCGCCGGGTAATAGCGGTGCGAGTTGCGGAAGAGCGGGGCGTTCACGATTTTTTCCCGCTTAAAGATCTTCAAGCTGCAGCCGGTATCTTTGGCGCCGTCCTTCAAGATTTTGTTGCGAACGGCGTTGGCAACCTTGCTGGAAACTTTTCGCAACCATGTATCGGCCCGTTTTGCGCGGATGCCACAAACCATATCAGCGCGTTTTGCTTTCAATAATTCAAGAGCCTTGGGAATATCAGCGGGATCGTTTTGGCCGTCGCCATCAAGAGTTGCCACATAACGACCTTTGCAGGCGCGGAAACCGGCGGCTAAAGCGGCGGATTGGCCGCTATTAGGGACTAAATGGAGAGCGCGGATGTTGGGCACTTGTTGGGCAAGTTTGCCGGCAATACGCCCTGTTTCATCGGCCGAGCCGTCGTTCACCAGCAACAGTTCCCATTGATTTGGGTAGGCTGTTTCCATTACTTGAACAACTTCATGGGCAAGATCAGCGATGTTTTCTTCTTCGTTATAAAATGGAATAACAACGCTTATAAGTGTTTTGGCGGTATTTTTTGCTATGTTCATGATGATGGAGTTTGCCCGCGGTTGTTGCAATAAAAATTCAGCATAAGGGGAAATTCAACGGAGACGCTTAGGAACGCCAACGAAAATTTGTGTTTTTTTTCCTTGGGTTTGTGCCGGCTGAGCCATTAGGCGGGGAAACTATCCTGAAATAAGGTTGCCCCAGAACCAAAAAAACGCTTCGGTTTGCAGCGAAATAAAGTTCACCCAATGCAAAGGCAAATGTTCCGTTGAGCGAAAAACAAGCAACCAAGGCATTCTTCGCGTTTCTTCTGCTTAGTGTTTGCTTCCGCCTACTTTATACGGCTTTTGGGCCATTGGATTTGGTGGAAGACGAAGCCTACTACTGGGAGTGGTCGCGCCAGCTTGATTGGTCATATTACAGCAAAGGGCCAATGGTTGCTTACCTGATCGCGTTGTTTACCCGTACTCTTGGGGTAAGTGAACTGGGGTTGCGGTTGCCCAGCATTTTAATGGGTGCGGGAACCCTTTACACGATTTTTCTTTTGGCTTCAAGCCTTTGTGGCTCTCGGGTTACGGGCCTCTTGGCGGCAATTATTTTGAGCTGTTCCCCAATATTTATCGCTGGCAGCATGTTGCTGACAATTGATAGCCCGTTGTTTTTCTTTTACACGCTTGCCTGTTATTTTAGTTGGCAGGCTTGTAATGGGAACCGCCTTCGGGACTGGGTTTTTGCTGGAATAGCCTTGGGTTTGGGGATTATGGCGAAAGCAGCGATTCTGTTTTTTGTTCCGTCGTTACTGTTATTTTTGGCGTTCTCGCCCAAGCACCGCGGTTTATTAAAACAAAAAGGCCCGTGGGTTTGTATCGGGGTGGGGATGCTGTTTTTTGCCCCTCAATTGATATGGAACGCGCAGAATGATTGGGTAATGTTCAAGGATTTTTTGTTTAAGGGTGGGGCTGGTCGGGAAATCCCTTGGAGCGAGAGAAATCCGTTTTTGTTTATTGGTTCCCAGGCGGGCGTGCTTTCGCCGTATATTTTTTGGTTGGTTTTAGCGGGAATTTGGCATAGCTGGGCCAAGCGAAAAGCTGATGAAGCCCCCGCTGCAGCAAGCAAGCACCTCGCAGGCCTTTCCCCTGAGGCGGCACGGTTTCTTTTGGCGTTTACCTTCCCGATTCTGGGCTTCTTCTTCCTGCTTTCGTTCAATGTGCCAATCAACGCCAATTGGCCGATTATCGGTTACCTGAGCGGCGCTATTGCTGGGGCGGCGTATTTGCACTCCAGGCTTCGAACTCTTATACTGCAAGGCAATCGCGGGGCGCTTTCGCGGTTCAGAACGATTGCAACCGCTGGGCTGATGCTTGGGGCTGTTCCAAGTTACGGGCTGTTTGTGACTGATGTTTTTCACCAAGTGAAATTGCCGAATAATGGTGCCATTGATCCCACGAACCGCTTGGCGGAATGGGTGCAGTTTGCGGAAAAAGTTGCGGCCATTCGTGAGGTTTACGCGGCGGAGGGCGAACTCTTCCTGAGCTCAAAATATTACCAAGAAACGGCCCTGATGGCGTTCTACCTGAAAGACCACCCAACAACCTATTGTTTTGAACACCGGGCCCGGAAGAACCAATACTACTTTCTAAACGATTTCACCAAGGTTGTGGGGCAAAACTCCCTGTTTATTGCCCGCCGCGATAAGGACCTTCGCCACGTGGAGCGCGCTTTTGATTCGGTTCAGCCTGTGACGAAGCTAACAATCATGCGGGGGAAAAACGCCATTCTGGAGTACGATGTGTACTTCTGCAGAAACTTCCACGGATGGACGTACAAAGAACCGCAAATAGGCGACGAATAATTAGACCACCCACAACAGCTACAGAGGGAGCAATCATGAGTTCAAAACCAATAGAACTGGAATCCGCCGCTAAAATCATTCGCGGAAAGCCGACGCTTTCACTGCCAAAGATTCTTCTGCATTTGGCGATTTTTACAGTATTACTGCTGACAGATGAGTGGTTGTTTCCCAGTGTGCAAAGCCTTTTTGAATGGATTGAGAAGCGGGTTTTTTCCTTTGATTACTTCCGCGAAATGGGGCATTTTTATACGACGATTCTAGCGTGTTTGCTGATTTGGAAGATTTTACCAAGCCGCAGAAGAGCTGTGCCGTTTATCTTTGGCGCGGTGGTTTTTGCCAGCCTGATGATGGTAATAGCAAAGCCCCTGCTGGCACGGCAACGGCCAAACCACTCCGATGGCAAAACGGTATTTATGGTTCCCTTTACCAGCAGCAGCCCCTCATTACCCTCCGGCCATGCAACCACCGCGATGGCAAACGCCCACGCCCTTAGCCTTGTTCTGCCGCAAGCGAAGCCCATATTCTATGCGTTGGCCTTGGGCGCCGGTTGCTCAAGAGTTGAGCAAGGAAGGCACTTTGCCTCGGACGTCTATTTAGGCTTTATCTTCGGCATATTCTTTACCAACGCTGCCGCGTTGTTTTGGCAACGGCGCGCCGATTGGTTGGACGTAAAGCTTACGCCCAATGTATTACGGTTGAAGGCGGCTGAAGAAGTGTGAATGCCAAAAAACTTTGGCAATCACACCGGCGGTTTTTGCTTATCGGTTTTGTTCTGCTTCAACCAACTCATCAAAAATTGAGGGCAACGAGCGGGTAATCTTCCAACTGGGGTAATGGTGCTGAAACTTCGTTAGGTCGCTGTAATAGCAAATATGATCGCCCTTGCGGTTGTTCTCCGAATAGCGGGTTTCCATGGGTTTGCCGGTTCGGTTCTCAAGGGCTGAAACGGCTTCCATCAGGGAGATTGAGTTTTGCGATCCGCCGCCAAGATTGTAGACTTCCCCTTGGCGTGGTGCTTCAATGAATTGTTCCATTGCCGCGCACACATCCGCTGAGTGGATGTTATCGCGCACTTGCTTGCCTTTGTAGCCGTTGATTGTGTAGGGCGTTCCCCGAACAGCGCATTTTGTAATGTAACTTAGAAACCCGTGGAGTTCAGCCCCGCTGTGGGCCGAGCCGGTAAGGCAACCGCCGCGAAGGCATACGGTGTTCATGCCAAAGTAACGTCCGTACTCCTGCACCATAACATCCGCCGCAACTTTGGATGCGCCGAAGATGCTGTGCAGGCACTGATCAATGGACATTGTTTCATCGATGCCTTTACCGCGGCGCGGGCCGGCGTATTCATAGCGGGTTTCAAGCTCCTGCAACGGTACATCGTTTGGTCGGTCGCCGTACAGCTTATTGGTGCTCATGAAGATGAAGGGGATTTGCAAGCTTGTTTGGCGGCAGGCTTCCAATAGGTTCAGGGTTCCGCCGGCGTTTACATCAAAATCATCAAAGGGGATTTTGGCGGCTAAATCATGGGAGGGTTGCGCTGCGCAGTGGATAAGCACTTCAGGAGCAACGGACTTAACGAATTCCTGGATCTTCGTTCGGTTGCGGATATCAAGTTCATGGTGCTGGTAGGTTGGGGCTAAGCGGGTAATTCGCTGTAAATTCCAGGTTGTATCGCCTTCAGGGCCGAAAAAATTGCGGCGCATATTGTTGTCAATCCCGTGCACGTGCCACCCAAGTTGGCTGAAGTGAATGGCGCATTCGCTCCCAATAAGGCCGGCACTGCCTGTAATGATTATGCGTTTAGGTAACAATGAAGGGTTGCTCTGCTTTCGTATAATGGCGTTATTATTCGTGATAAACGACTTTGATATCAGATAAGTCCTTGATTTTTTAGTCGAACTAATCTCATTTCATGCAATCCCCAGCGAGACTTATAACCGATGAACTCTCAGGATCCGAAAAATCGCTTTTATTCTGAATCTGACATTGAGGAACTGAAGGGTGAAATTGCGCTTTTAACGGAAGAGCGCAATAAGTTGCTTTCAAGTCTTAAGGTGCAGCAAAATACCTATAAGGATTTGGGTCAACGCTTGAGTGCGGCCAGCAGCGATAAGGAAGTAGGGGCAATCATTCTGGAAGCGGCGCAAACCCAGATTGGTTGGGACGCAGCGTATCTGGCCATTTATGATCCGAAAACCGATACGCTTTCCACGATCTCTGAGTTCGATACTGTGGACGGCAAAATCACGGAGTTTGTTGATCAGTACAGCATAAAAAAACCGCCGGGGTCTATTTCAAGGAAGGTTTTGAAGGGTTTCTCCTTCTTCGGAAACCGCGACACCATAGTAGACAACGGAAAACCCACCGCACCAATCGGCTCATTAAAGCAATCCAAAAGCATTATTATCACCCCCCTGATCAACCATCATGAATCGTTTTTTGGGGTTATTTCAATTCACAGCTATGCGCCAGATGCTTACGGGAAACAGGAACACGAGTTGTTCCGAAGCTTGGCGAATTTCTGCGGCGATGCGTTGTTGCGCTCCCACGCGGAAACAAAGCTGCGGTTGAATGAAGAGCGCCTGAACTTTGCTCTTTCTGGTACAAACTTAGGCGTGTGGGATTGGAATCTTGAGACGGATGAGGTTTCCTTTACGGAACAGTTCACGGAAATGCTTGGCTACAGCCACGAGGAAGCCCTGCTGTTTGAGAATTTTTGGAACCACATTACCCATAAAGAAGATTTGGAAATTGTACAAAAAAATCTGGATGATCATATTTCAGGGAAAACACCGTTCTACGAAATTCGCCGAAGAATGCGCCGAAAGGACGGTGTTTGGCGCTGGATGATAGACCGCGGCAAGGTTGTTGAGCGGGATCAAACAGGGAAGCCAATTCGAGTTACGGGCACCGTTTACGACATTACAGAAAACCTTGAAGCAGCGGATCAAAAACGCAATTTAGAGGTGCAGCTTCAGCACGCCCAAAAGTTGGAAAGCCTTGGTCTGCTGGCCGGGGGAATTGCCCACGATTTCAATAATTTATTAGTCGCTATTTCTGGTAATCTTGAACTTGCCCTAGGCAGGGTTGATGAAAAAAGCGAGCTGTATAAAATGCTGAAAGCAGCGGAAGCAGGCGCTTACCAAGCTGCACGCCTTACAGAGCAAATTCTTGCCTACGCCGGAAAAACAAACTTTCATTTGGAAAGCGTAAACTTCTCCGAATTGGTGGGGAGTATGGCAGATTTGCTGAAGCTTTCCATTTCAAAGAAAATCGATCTGCACCAAGATTTAAAGTTGGATTTACCCTTGATCTCAGGGGATGCATCGCAACTCAGCCAAGTGGTGATGAACCTGATTACAAATGCAGCCGATGCAATTGGGAAGAAAGAAGGCCAGATTAGCTTGGTTACAAAACAGGTTCATCTGAAGAAAGCGCCGGATAATCATTTGTCAATCAATGTGCGTTTTGAGGAGGGAAATTACATATGCCTAAGCGTAAAGGACACCGGCTGCGGCATGGATTCCCACACACGAGAACGCATTTTTGATCCGTTTTTTACGACAAAACCAACGGGCAAGGGCCTTGGGTTGGCTGCAACCATGGGGATCATAAGAAGCCACGGGGGCGTTTTGGATATTGAAAGTGCGCCGGGCAAGGGAACCACGTTTACAATTTATTTCCCCGTATTGGTTAAAACTGATTCACAGTTTAACATTAACGAAGAGTCCACCAGCGGTGGGTTCCCTATCATCAATCCCAATTACCACCGAAAAGATCAGGACCCTAAAGCAATACAGCACAAGCAGCTTGAAGGAACGGTTCTGATTATTGATGACGAACCCTCGGTTCGCGATGTTGCGGCCCGCATGCTAAAGCAACACGGTTTGAACACTCTTGAAGCGCGAAACGGGCGAGCTGGGCTGGAGATGTTTATGAAGAACAAAGAGACAATCAGCCTGATTCTATTAGATTGCATGATGCCAATAATGAACGGTTTTGAAGTTTATGAGCAGGTTCGCAAAATGAGTAAGATGATCCCTATTTTGTTCTCTAGTGGGTACAATGAGCGAGACTCGCACGAGAATATAGTGTATGATGAGCATGTGGGTTTTATTCAAAAACCCTATAAAAAAGCCACATTGATTGATTTGGTTGCTGAGTTGATAAAGGCAAATTAACTCCCTAGGACAATTGCACTGGCACAGTGCAACGGATGTTAGGCTTTGACTTCTCCTTTCGGTTGCAGCAAAAGCGAATCACCACATCACATAATTTAATTTTTTTCTTGGTGCTGTTATGATTACAACCCTTCGCCAAAAAGTACGACTTTACAAGCGCCAAGCCCTTGTAAAAAAGCTGCACACTGCCACCGGTGTTGAGATTAAACAGGCTAACGCAAATCTTAATTGGCGGGAATATTGGCACCAACAAACAACTCTTCAATCCAAACCCCGAACGATGCAGATTGGCACCAATTGGACGTGTAATTTAAAGTGCAACTTCTGCCTGCTGACGGAAGAATCTACCCAAAGTCGGCTAAAAGCTTTACCCCCGCGGGAACTACAAATTAGCGATAAAGTTCTGCAAGCAGTGCTGGAGCTGATGCCCTACCCAGAGCGGATTTCCCTTACGCCTTTGGGCGAGCCCGTATTGTACAGCAAGTTTGGTCTTTTTCTGGAGCGCCACGCCCAAGCGGGGAGCAGAAATTTAGCGATGACAAGCAACGGGAACCTAATTACCAGCGACCGAGCCAAGGCGATTGTTGAAGCGGGGATGAGCCAAATTACCTTCAGCGTGGATTCCTGCGATCCGGAGGTTTATGCCTCCATGCGGGTGGGCGGGAACCTTCCCCGAGCGGAAGAGGGCATTAATCACATCAACAATTGGAAAGAGAAACTGCAACGAACCGACCCGATTTTGACGCTTGCCTCTACATTTATGGAGCGCAACGTTCGCCAAATGCCGCTGATGGTGGATTTTGCCTTGAAGCATAAATTCCACACCTACGGCGTTCAGCTAATGGATTTAGAACCCCACAACCCCTTGCTGCCTGAGTTCCTTGGAAATCACCTGGAACTTACCAAGGAAATGGTTCTGGAAACACTGCGACGAGCCGAGGGTAAGCCGCTTCAGGTGCACATAAATTTAGCGTTGAAGAACCTGCTTTCAAACCATTTATCCTCTTCAGAAAAGCGGAGTTTGAACAACCAAGGCACGATTGACCGCGCAAAATCCGATGAGTCTTTTGGTCAAGAAGGAACCCTGGAATCCATCAACACAAAGGGCCAACATCTGCTGGAAAAATGCCATTACCCCTGGTATTTTTTGCTTGTTGATACGAACGGCGATTGTAGACCCTGCTGCTGGACGGGTATGTCCTTCGGGAATCTTAATGACCGTGGTTTTGATGAAATTTGGAACAGCAAAGCCGCGGTAAAAATGCGGCAGGATTTTCTTGAAAACAAAATCCCCAAAGCCTGCCAAGAAAAGCATTGCCGCGTTGATTTGGATCATCACGGAAGCTTAGAATAATCGGTGTAAAAGTTTTAATTTTCCCAGCCTAGTTAGGCGGCGAGGAAGCGTATTACGTTTCGCCGCCGAATGCAGGCCTTTGTATGGTGAACCCAAGCGGTTTTTTTCTCATGGAGTTTTTGAAAAGCTTTGCCCGCCTTCTTGATGGTATTTTCCGCGATCAACGCCTTTGTGAATCGGGGCAAATTGATTGGCGGAAATGCTGGTTCTTTCTCCCCATTCTTACACCATTTTTGTGTTTAATTTTTGGGCCCCAATATTTGGATGATGCGTTTATCACGTTTCGGGTTTCCAGAAACTTGGTGGATTTTGGTGTTCCCTACTACAACGTGGGCGAAGTGGCACAAGCCTCCACCACGCCGCTGTACTCCTTGTTGTTAGCCGCAGGTTATGCGCTTACAGGCTTTGCCCCGCACTTAGTGGAGAATGCCCTGCAGATTCCCCTGCTGACGGCAACAATCATACTCTTGAGTTTGATCAGTTTGCGGATTGATAAGATCAGGCCCTATTGGTGGCTTGCGGGGTTCTTTTTCTCCATTCAACCAATCTTAATTGTGCAGGTAAAGGGAATGGAAGCCTACCTGTACGGCGCACTAATTCTGCTGGCAGTTTATGCTGAGTTGAAACGAGCTCCGCTGCTGCTTGGGATTGCCTTAGGGCTTTGCGCCGTTACGCGAACCGAAGGGGCGTTGTTTGGTTTATGCTATGTTGTGTGTTGGCTGATTCAGCGTTTTTGGTTCGCGGAGAAACGTCCGGTTCGGGAGTTGTGGCTTGCTACGGGAACGGGTATTCTTACGGGATTGCCATTTTTGGCTTATGTCATCTGGTTTTTTGGGGACCCAATTCCAACATCGGTGCGGGGTAAAGCCCACCAAGCGGGGTTCGTAGCGTTGGAGCATTTCGACCGTACCATGCAGTATTATTTGGTGGGCCAATACCCTACGTTTAATATTTGGTTCATCCCGCTTACGGCTTTTGTAGGGCTGGTTATGGGCAAAATAGTTGTGAATCGTGATGCCAAAGGGTGGGAGAATTACGGCTTCCTGTCGCTTTCAAGCTACGGATTAATGGGCTTGTTCTTTCTGGCAAATGCTCCCGCGTTTTCTTGGTATTTGTACCCTTCAATTGTTCTATTTACCCTGATTTACGCCCACTGCTTTGTTCTGTTTGCGGAGCATTTACGGGTATTTTTCACCATAAAAGAGCCCAGCAAAAAAGTACGCACCGTGTACGTTCTGCCAATGATGGTGATAATTCTTTACGCCTTTACACTTCGGGGGATGGGAAATGCTATTCTGCTGAATTACGTTCGCACGGGGGATTATGCGTTCATGAGCGACGTACGCTACGGGGAAATAGCTCGGGAACTTTGGCAAGATAAACCCGATCAATCCCTAAGCCTGGGAGCACCGGAGATTGGACATTTGGGGTATTTTACGGCTTATCGAATCATTGATTTTTCCGCGCTTGCCTCCCCCGAGTTGATTGAAGATGCAGGCCGAATAAGTTATTATGAAATGGCGCTGAAGCATCAGCCGGATTTTATTGTAATCCCTGAAGATTTAGCTGTTTTTGAAAACAACCCTGCTTTAAGAGAGCAGTTTAGTGCTGCTTACCCCCGTTCTAAAGTATATGATGCGGCCCATTTGGGAGAACGCACCGTTTACTGGAGGGCCAAAATAAGGGATTAGGAAAGGGATTTCAGTTGTTTGATTCGCGCTTAATGATGAACGAATAAATAAAAATTGAGCTGAACACACATTTAACATTGACCTTTGGCGCAGAAAAGTCCGTAGTAAAATTCTTCTTCAAAAGAAAAGAACTGTTTTCAAACAGGAATCATTCTTGGATTATTGAGGAAAAATAAACCGCTCCAATAAGAGAGCATTAGGAAAAGTAAATTGCAACACGGTACAGTAAAATGGTTTAACGACCAAAAAGGCTTCGGCTTCATCACTCCAGAAGACGGTGGCAAAGACATCTTCTTTCACCACTCAAACATCAACGCTGAAGGCTATCGTTCCTTGGAAGAGGGCCAGAAAGTACAATACGAGACAGGTCAAGGCCGTAAAGGGCCAGAAGCCATGAACATCAGCTTAGCTGACTAATCTCCCCTCCCCAACCCTAAATTCAACTCTTACAAAAGACTCTGCTTGGGCAGAGTCTTTTTTTGTGCTTATCAAAATAATGGGATTTATTCTTGCATTGTTTCCTAATGATAATGTTTATTATCAATATCAGATATTGGTTTTCGAAATGGAATCTCTTTAACTTAGTTTTCAATAAGTAAAGAGAAATCAGTGATCGGCTACCCTACTTGTACTCTAAATGTTCACCACATGGTGTGAATACTAAAGGAACCGAGAATCATGAAGAGAGTCGCAAACAAATCATTTACACTGATTGAGCTGCTAATTGTTGTCGCAATCATCGCAATTTTAGCGGCGATCGCAGTACCCAATTTCCTAGAAGCCCAAACCCGAAGCAAAGTTTCACGCTCCGCCGCTGATCTGCGTTCCGTCTCACTAGGCTTGGAGCTTTATCGGCTGGACAACAACGATTACCCCTACACTGAAAGCATTGGCCCAGCAGTTTGGCTTGTACCTGGCGGGTTTCCTCTTCAAGGCGGTGCGCGCCAACCCGGAGGAATTACCTCCCCAATTGCCTACCTAACGAGCGTTCCCACGGATGCATTTACCCACTCCTTTACTGATCCGGTTACAGGGGATTTGTTGTTTGGCAAAGGGCCGTTGTATTACGACCGCGCGGGTTTTGGGTTTGTTGATGGTGTTTACTTTCCAAGTCGCCCCACCTTGGTTCCTGCGGATGCTGTTGGAACCAACCGGTTGGACGGAATTGGCGCTGATACCAACGTTGCCTTGAAGGAGCTTATGCCGTCCCAGTACGCGATCTACAGCTTGGGGCCGGATTTGGACTTAGTTGTTCGCGATAATTTGGGCAACATTCTGACTTCATCAAAGTTCAACCTCAACAACCGGTATGATCCCACCAATGGCACAATCAGCCCTGGGAACGTTGTGCGCTTTGCTGGCGGCCAAACCTTCCCATCATACTAAGCAGCTCCACAGTTCTCAGCTACTCATAAACAACTTCACCGCAACAAATCTTTTCGAGTTCCATCAGCAAATTTTCCACAGGGAATTTCTGCCTACGGATTTGAAAGTGAGTTGCGGTGAAGTTATTATTTTGCGAATTATAACCCGTGGAAAAGTTCTTCAACACGCGGGTGCGAAATTAGTTAAAGTCGTCTTCATCTTCTTCCGTGGTGATTTCTTCCATCAGCCAAAAGTACAACGTGGTGTAAACTTTGGAATCAACCAGCATGCCGTCCTCTTCTTGCTCGTGCAACCAATCAAGGGCGTCATTCACTGGGAGAACGTGCAGTTTTATATTTTCACCGTGTACACCGCCCCCTTCACCGATTTTACGGCAATTCACGGCCATGAAGTAGGTTACAATTTCCGTGGTTAATCCTGCGGAACTAGGGCCCATGGTCAGGTAGAGCAATTCATCGCTCGTGTAGCCGGCCTCTTCCTTCAACTCCCGTAAAATCGCCGCCTCAAGTGTATCTTCGGACCGACCTTCGTCGCCCATTAGGCCTGCGGGAATTTCAATCACACTGCGTTGCAGGGGCTCGCGGTATTGCTCAATAAAAACGAATTCGTTGTTCTCTGTTACGGGGAGAACGGCAACCACTCCGCCCACTTCAACTCGTTCTACGTATTCCCAATTGCCGCGTTTGCAAAGGCGAAGGTGTTCGCCCACGTATAGATCTTCGGTTGGTTCCATACTGTATTGTTTCCCCGTTGTAGTTTGACTCAGGGCATAGGGTGCGGGGTGTTGCTTGAAGTACAATTGCACCGTGTTCACATGAGTCTGAACCATTGGCCGGGTTGCAGGGGTTCAATGTAAAGTGAAATCCGAGGGGAAATTCAATCAGCATTCATGTTAGGTGCTTCAATAACAGTCTTGACCAGCAACCACAGACCGAAGGATTACTGAAGGACTATTTTTTGATTCAATAAAAGGAAACGAGAACAGATGGGTTTATTTAACCGCCAGAAGAGAAACGTTAATCGTGCTGCACGATTCTACCTGCCGTGCGTGCTGCTTATTTGTGTTGTATGCTTAGGTTGTGGAAAGAAAGACTGGGCCGGCGTTCCCCCTGAGGAGATTCCGAGTTTGGCGAAGGATGAGTTTTCAATTCGCGAAGGCATGAGCCGCACAGACGTGGAGTTGATTCTGGGCTTCCCCGCAGAGGTTGGTAGAACAAAAGAAGGGCACGCCCTTGCACAGTATAATTACGGCGCTCGCGTTCGCACTGTGATCTACGATTACAATGATTCCGTTGTTACCGCCTACCCGTACTAAGCCCTGTATTCAAAAAATAGGCTGATCGTTTTATTCAGCATTTTCTGCCTTCTCTTTTTTTTGATGCGCTTTAACTCTTTGAGCTTTGACTCATTGAACTTTGAACTAGATGAACTTTTTCCCAAAGGATTACACCCCATGCGTATTTCCCTCTCCTGCTTTGCTGCTTTGGCAACCATTGTTGCTACGTCCGTTTCCACCGATCTTACTGCGGCGGATTCACTCAACCCCGACCCCTACCGGGCCCAGCCGGAAGGCGCCCTAAGCGGTGCTTCTATTTTTTTGAACCCGGGGCATGGGTGGTATTGGAACGACAAAGAATCCATTCAACGGTGGATTACACAACGCGGTTCGCTGAACGGAATTATTGAGGATCATTTCAACGCCGAATGCGTGATGCAATATTTAGTGCCTTACCTTTGGAATGCGGGGGCAAATATTTACACGGCTCGCGAGCGTGATTTGCAAACCAACGAGGTGATCCTTGAAGTGGGTCGAGATAATGTTTCAAGCCCCTTCAGGGCAGGCGTAAATCTTTCAGGCAACTGGGTGCGAGAGGAAGCACCGGGAACGTGGAATGGTGATGCATTTAGCGCGCAATCGGTTCGGCGCTCTAAAGCATCACGCACTCTGCTCACAGTACCCGAATGGCCGCAGGCGGTATTTCGTCCGGATATTCCTGAGGCGGGTTATTACGGCGTAACAGTTCACTACCGCCCGTCTACCCTTGGTGACACGGCAAAAAATGTGGAGATTACCGTAAACCACAGCGGCGGCACAACGATTTGGAAGCAGGATCAAAACCGCGACGGCTATACTTGGAAGTACATTGGGAATTTCTATTTTGAAAAGGGGACGGATTCATTCGTTGTGATACCCGCCGTTAGTAAGGACGGCGGCAGAGTTGTGATTGATGCCGTTCGCTTCGGCGGCGGCATGGGGAGCATCAACGCGCCAGATGGTTTACCCAGCGGCAAACCCCGGTGGGAAGAATCAGGTTTATATTACACTCAATTTTTAGGGTACAGTGCCGAGCCCGATTCGCGCTTACGCCACTTTAATACCGTGCGGGCAATGCCCCTGTGGGCAGAATGGGAAATGGAGCCTTGGGAGCGCGGCAACGCCCTGTACCTAAGCTGGCACGGCAACGCGAGCGGCAGCACCGGCAAAGCCAGAGGTTTATTCGGGTTTATCTACGGCAAGGAAGCCTGGGGGGACATGGAGTTGTATTCCGGTGTTCCCGGGAGCTTTGAGTTAATGGATAATATGTTTCAAGAAATTGCCAATGATGTGCGAGGTGGGTATGATCCCGATTGGCGTATTGGCTCAATTGTAACGGCGTGGTTCGGGGAAATTAACCCCTACATGAATTCCAAAATGCCCGCCGCCTTATTGGAAATGGGCTTCTTTGATAATGTGGAAGATGCTAAGTACATGCTTGATCCGCAGTTCCGAAAAGTTACCGCAAGAGGGACATACCAAGGCGTGGTGAACTACTATAAAAATGAAGTTGATGGATTTAAAATTGAAGCTCATTCCCCGGAACCACCCACGCATTTCCGCGTAACACAAGATTCCAAAGGTAATCATGTGCTGCAATGGCGAGCGCCGGAAGTTTCGCCCCAGCGTGTGGGCGGGGACAAAGCTGAGCGCTACATTGTGTACGCCGGGTACAATGGTTACGGCTTTGATAACGGCACAATCGTGAAGGGGACAGAGTTCGTGCTGAAGCCGAGTAGCGAGCGCCTTTCACACCTAGAAAACGCCGGCATTGCCGGAACGCCGCAAGTCTTCTACCGTATTGCAGCGTTGAACAAAGGGGGTGAATCCTTACCAACGGAAACGTTGGCCGTGGGTGCTGTAACAGAACCCGCTAGCACCCTGCTGGTGTACGCCTACGATCGGCTGGATGCAGGTTTGAATCAGCTGGATGAAGACGGGAAAACGCAGCGTGGGATTCTTTCCAAAATGAACACGCATGATTACACCGTCCCTTACGCAAGAGTACTTCTTTCAGAGGGGAAACCATTTCACAGCACGAGCAA
>DAIOTT010000054.1:15544-20415 GCA_036751885.1 Candidatus Sumerlaeota bacterium | reverse complement strand
TTACCCAAGGCAATTTCATGTGAGATCGGAAGATGGTAGGAAAGAAGATCGTAATTAAACTGCGGCCGAATAAGAATTGCGGTGGAAAGTAAAATGGGAACAAAAGCCAATAGTACTAAACAGACGGAAGCTTTGCTCCAACCCGTTCGCATGTTTCCTAAGAACGTTCGTCGCTGCGGATAAATAAATAGCAGACTTAGAAAACCAAGAACTCCCCAACACCAAAACAATGTTTTCGGCGGAACATTCAAAACCTTAGGTGAGGAAATAAGTGTTAGCAGAACAGCGGCAGGAATCGCAACAGCGCACCCCAAGGCAAAAGAATTGCAGAACGATATTCTCCACCGGGGGAAAAAATATGCTAAAATTCCTTGTAGGCCTAATCCCCAAGAAATTAAAGCTAAACACCAAATAAATCCAACAGCTATATCGAGAAAAGAAGGCTGAAAATCAATCATCATCAAAAATTATTGCCAAGAAGTTTATCTTGGCACTCAAGGTCTTTCTTGCTCTCCCAGTTTGCTCAGGGTTAAAACAGATCACAGCCTACAAAGGAAAACGCCACAATGACAATCCTTGTTCTTACAACTGAACCACCACCGCTTCCCGGTTTTGCCACAACGGGGGCGGGCCTAAGAGCCTGGGGACTTACGTTCGGTCTTCGAGCCTCAGGCCTGGAACACGTTGTTCTAGGGTACGCTGCAGATTCCACACGTGGGACAAAACCGCAAAGCACAGTTTTAGGCGTAGAATCATTTGAACGCGGACGTTTGGCCGAGTTTATTGAAAAACAGAACCCTTCTGCCGTTGTACTACAACATTGGGGCCTTGGTTCTGTATTACCAAAACTGAATTGCCCGTTGGCGATTGATCTTGCAGGGCCGCATTTGCTGGAACGGGCCTTGTGGGGTTCTGGCAACCAACAACAAGATCGGCAGGAGAAAATCCAAACGCTTTCCCGCGCTGATTACGTTGTTTGCAGCGGTCAATTTCAACGGCATTATTTTCTCCCCTATTTGTTGGAAGCAGGTTTTCAAGTAACACCGGAACTTTGCCCCGTTATACCGTTCAGCGTTTCACCCAGTTTGCCCCCTCAGCCGAAGGATCGGGATTTGGGAAGTTTCATTCAAAGCGGATTTTTTCTCCCTTGGCAGAACCCAACAAACCCCTTACGTTGGACGCTTGCCATGCTTGAAGAGAAGGAAAAAGGCCGGCTTCGCATCATTGGCGGCGCTCATCCTAGTGGTGATGTAAGTAAAGGCCAATACGATGAACTGTTAGGTGAACTGGAAAAGCACGACCGTGTAAGCCTTGAAAATGTTTTACCCTTTGATGAACTGGTAGGCGTGCTCACAAAATCCGGCGTTGCACTAGACTTATTTCCCAGAAATTTAGAACGCGAATTAGCCTTTCCGACCCGTACAATCGTGTACTTATGGGCCGGCTTGCCTGTGATCCATAATCACTACGATGAATTAGCCCCAATCATTGAAGCCAGCAAGTGCGGCTGGACGGTGGATCCTGATGATCAGGAAGGATTAAACAAAATTCTGCGCCGAATTATTAGCCATCCAACGGATTTACTGAAACGAGGTGAAGCTGCGCGGGAATTGGTTCGCGAGCAATTCACCTGGGATAAAACGACCAAACCGCTCGCCCAATGGTGTAAAGCCCCTGCGTACCGAAAAGATAAACCCGAAGTCCCTTCCGAGGTTCGCCTTACAGGGCCTAAATACCTTTCAGATCAACTAGAAACCAATGTATTACCCAAACCGAAAGCCCCACAAAAAGATGCGTTTCAAGGTGGTGAAATTAACTATTCGCCCCCCACACCAGACGACAATCCCCCCCTGATTCGCCAAGCAGGTGCAGTGGTTGTTGCCATTTTAGCATTCTTGGCCGCATTGGTGCTTCTTCTGATTTTTGCCATACAAGAATTCTTCAAGCGTTTAGTCAGGAAGTAAGTCCTTGAAAAACCCAAAACCTCCTCGGCAAATATTTGTTGGTTCCGCAACAGTAAACCAAACCCCCATGGATTGGGCGGGAAATCGCAGAAGAATTCTTGAAGCCATTAATGCTGCTCAAAACGAAGGTATTCAGCTTCTAGTTTTTCCCGAACTGTGCATCAGCGGTTACGGATGCGAGGATGTTTTTCACAGCCCTGCAAATAGCAGAAGAGCGCTGGAATCCTTAGCGGAAATCATCCCCCACACCGCCAACATGATTGTAATTGTAGGCTTACCCTACCGCTTGCCTGAAGGCTTGTACAATGTTGCGGCGTTTATTGCTGACGGTGAGTTGCTTGGCTTTTATGCAAAACAACACCTTGCGGGCGACGGCGTTCACTACGAGCCTAGGTGGTTCAGACCTTGGCAAAAGGGGCGGAAAATCGATGTTGAGTACGCCGGCAATCTTGTTCCTTTCGGCGAAGTATTATTTGATGTTGGGGGCGTTCGCATAGGGGCAGAGATTTGCGAAGACGCTTGGGTGCTAGAACGACCCAGCTACCGCTACGCAAAAGCCGGAACTGATATTGTTGTTTGCCCCACAGCAAGCCATTTTGCCTTTGGCAAATCCGAGGTTCGTAAACGTATTACCCAGGAGGGTTCTCGCTCCTGCGCCTGTGCTTACATTCTTTCCAACATGCTTGGGAACGAAAGCGGCAGAATGATTTTTGATGGTCAGCGATTGATCTTTGCTGGCGGCGAATTACAGGCTGAAGCCGCGCGCTTTTCCTATAAGGAGTACGCGCTAACGTTCTCAATCATCAACTTAGAAGTTCTCCGCGCTCACCGTCACAGAATCTTCAGTTTATTCTCCTCCGCCGCAGCAAGCGTTGATATACATCGAACAAACTTTAGTTGGAATACGAACGCTGTAAACACCACTCAACCTGCAGCTAAGCCACCGCACCTTTCAAAGGAAGAAGAGTTTGCTTACGCGTTGAGTCTTTCGTTATTTGATTACATGCGCAAAAGCCGAAGCCGTGGTTTTGTTATTAGTTTGAGCGGAGGGGCAGATTCTGCTGCTTGTGCCGCCCTTAGTATGATGTGTTTTCAGTTGGCAAAGCATGAATTAGGCGAAACGGAACTGCAGAAACGGTTGAACTATTTACAATTGGATTTCAACAACCGCTGCTTAGGATTACTTGATACCATTTACCAAGGAACGGAAAATAGCGGTGAGATTACCCGCAATGCTGCAAAAGCTGTTGCAGCCGCCGTAGGTGCACGGCACAGCGAATGGAATGTTGAACCGTTAGTTCTGCAATGCCGAAAGAACTTAGAAGAACATTTAGGAAAACCCCTTAATTGGGAAGAAGATGATTTAACACTGCAAAACATTCAATCCCGCGTTCGTGCTCCCGGCGTTTGGATGCTTGCTAACAAACGACAAGCCTTACTTCTTGCCACCGGCAACAGAAGCGAATGCGCCGTTGGGTACTCAACCATGGATGGTGATACCGCCGGTAGCATCAGCCCACTTGCCGGTATTGACAAATTCTTTCTGCGAAAATGGTTGGTTTGGCTTCAGCATTCAGGGCCTAAAGAAACCGGTTCCATACCGGCATTATCACTAATCAACGAACAACAACCAACCGCAGAATTACGCCCACCATCAGAAGCACAAACCGATGAAGCGGACCTTATGCCCTACAATATTCTTGATCAAATTGAACGGCTTTTAGTTCGCGACAAATGCGATCCTTCAGAAATTCTTGAGGCGCTAAGAGCCAACCATTCTGCAGAAGATTATTCAACGCAGACCCTAAACCTTTACGTTCAACGGTTCATCAGGCTTTGGTCAAGAAACCAGTGGAAACGAGAACGCTACGCACCATCTTTTCACTTGGACGATGAAAATCTAGATCCTAAAACTTGGTGTAGGTTCCCAATTCTTAACAGCGGATTTACAGAAGAGTTAAACGAACTAAACTCAACGACACATCAACCATCATCACCAACAACATGAAACACAGTTAGATTGAAACCCTAGGGGAAAACTCCATAGCATGAGCGGATTCTTACAAAACATATTTGATAATCCCATCCTAACACGGGAATTGCGCAGAAGAATGCGGGGGCGTGCGCTGATCTTCAGCATCATTGGTTATATCATCATCATGACGATTACCAGCATTCTCATCCTAATCAGCGGCATGAACCCCTTTGATATGGCGGCAAATTCGCAGAACAATACTAAGCTTCTTGAAGATATGGTGAAAACCGGAACGCTTTTGTTCAACGCTATTACAGTTATTCAAGCCTTACTTGTTCTAATTATAGCGCCAACCATTACCGCAGGAATGACAACCGTGGAAAAGGAACGGCAAACCTTTGACTTTCTGCGTGTTACAACCATCACACCGTGGATGTACATACTCGGCTGTTTTCTCAGCACAATCTTCTACGTAAGTTTAGCGTTGCTGTGTGCATTACCGCTACTGAGCTTATCATTTCTTTACGGGGGTGTAAGCCAGAACGAAGTCATTGAGCGCACCATTACGCTCATGGGAATGTCGATGGTGCTTTCCGCCTTAGGATTATACATTTCGTCCATTCGCGAACGAACAAGAACAGCCCAAGGAATTGTGGTATTCTTGATTTTCTTCCTCATCTTTGGCGGAATTATCTTGGAATCAACGCTGACAACACGCTTTGGTTCGGGCCTTCTGACGGGCGGTGGCGGTGCTCAAATATTTTCAGTGCTGGGTTTATCCTTTACTCAAACAAATTTACTTTGGGGCGTCTTCTTTTTCATGAGCACCATTTTTCTGCTTATGGCAACGCGCAAACTGTTCGATCCCTTTGAATCACGCTCCGTAAATCATTGGCAATTTGCCGTTATTTTCACCTTCCTGCTTTCAATAT
>DAIOTT010000054.1:7550-15534 GCA_036751885.1 Candidatus Sumerlaeota bacterium | reverse complement strand
ATATTATTAGCCTCAGGTCGGCAGCCTGTTGCCAACATCCAAGCAATCGTTTTCGTCAGCGTAGGGGGATTTTTACTGGCATTTGCAGCCCTAAACTTTGCGGTTGGGCGCATGGAAGTTGGCGATGAAATGTGGCATTTGAAGCGCCTGCTCCCATTTTTGCGTTATTTCGATCAAACAATCCCCTACCTAATTATCATCGGCGCAGTATGGTATTGGGCAGCACATTCATTCGTGGAAAATATTCCCCTTTCAAGCACGCTCTCAACGCCCAAGGGAATTCTATGGGGGGCTGAAGTCGCAATTTGTGGGTTCTTATTTTTCTGCACCTTTGCCCGATTGGCAACAGCCTACTCAATCGGCCGCAAGCAATCAGGCCGTTGGACTCTCGGGGTCATCATCTTTAGCTGGTTATTACTCCCCGTTGTTTGTTTAATCATGTTGAGCATTCTAGACAACGCAGATATTACCGACGGATTCATTGTAACCGCTCTTATTCAATTCAGCAGCTTATCACCATTCTATGTCGTTGTGGAAAGCATGATCAATCCTGATAATCTAACTCTGCTATTCACTTCTCCTGCAATATTTCCCTGCGCCGCCTACATAGTGTTTTCCTGCATTTGCTTGCTAGTTGGTGAACCCAAACGCCTTAAACGGTGGAAAGGCTTTTCTTGGCATTATGATATGCCCAGTGCATAAGCCAAATAAGTTTTCACTCATATTAATTATAATATATTAATAGCACAAAGATCGTACATATTCAACTTCAATAACCGGCATAATAATAGCCTTGGGCCTCTGTATTACATTAGTCGTGTGTTATTTCATCTTTCAAGAAAGAATGAAATAAACAACTAATGTAGATATCAATAGGAGGTAATCACGATGGCTGATTACAACGATAAACCAAACTACAATATACCCGGAGAATTCTTTGTAGATCACACCTGGATTGATTGCGATCAATGCCCCACTATTGCTCCGGAGAACTTCACACGGCACGATGATGACCGCCAATCCTACGTTTTTCAGCAACCGAGAAACCCCACAGAGCGAGAGCTTTGTGTTGAGGCAATGGAAGCATACCCAACGGAATCAATTGGGCAAATAAATCCAAATAATGTTGGGAACTAATTAAACAATCAACCACCATTTGTTCGCAGATTTATATAATAATCTGTAGCAAATGGCTTATTCTATATAACAAAACATCATTCACTTAAACTATCTATTCTCAAAAACATCCCTAAATAAAACTAAAGCACTTCCCCCACTTATCACAGCAATTCCTGTAAACCTGCGAATCTCTACTTGCTTCTTCCTTGCAGAACTTAGCACAAACTTACTTTTTAATTTAAGGTCGCAGAATTACGCTGAAACAACTGAAATTCTACCCATTGCTTAAAAAATTAATTACCGAGTGTATTTCTTCTCCCGTCCTAATTTTGAAATGATGGATTTTTTACCAGTTGAAATTGGAGTCAATAAATATCCGTGAATCAAAATCTTTGTTTAGTTGAATGAACTCATCGGCAATGCAACGACAATGCAGACAGCCGGAGTCCGAGTTGTCATTCATTGAAAAACATAAATTTATGCAACAATCGCATCACTTGGCACACGCCTCGCGCTCAATTTTATAAACACAAATCGGAATCTGAATTCGATCACTTTCGCTCTTGATTCCGTCGAAAATATACTGTTATATCGTGAAAGATTTTTAGGAGAACTCTACTATGGCTGATGTTAGTGCTAAACTACCGGAAAACGTTGAAGGTGAATTTTATGTGGACGACCAATGTATTGATTGTGACGCCTGCCGTGCTACAGCACCTGATAACTTTGCGCGGGACGATGAAAAAGGTTACTCCTACCTTTTCCGCCAACCTAGAAACGAAACAGAGCGCGAACTCTGTATGGAAGCCCTTGAAGGTTGCCCCGTTGAAGCAATTGGAGACGACGGCAATTAATCAGTAAATAAACGTAATTACACAGATGATGGAGAAAATCGCTGACTTCCATAAGTCGGCGTTTTTTTTGAGCTTATGACGTCATTCCTAACGGATTCCCACGCCCACTTACAACACAGTCATTTTGATTCCTGCCGCGAGCAAGCTTTAGAGCGCGCTCAAGAAGCAGGGGTCGGTTTTCTTCTAAATCTTGCCACAAGTGTTCATGATTGCCAAGCCGTGATTGATTTAGCGGAAAAGTACCCATTCTGTTGGGCAGCTGTGGGCACCCACCCTTGCGATGTGGCAGAGCATTGGTCGCCTGAAGCCGAAGCTCAGTACGAGCCCTTGGCTGCGCACCCAAAAGTGTTGATGATTGGCGAAATTGGGTTGGATTATTTTCATAAGCCCTTTGATCTTGAACTCCAGCAAAAAGCGCTTCGCAGTCAGCTTAGATTAGCGAAGCGCACAGGGCTTCCCGTTTCCCTACACTCCCGCGGCGATGGCTGTTACGAAGATTTGATTCGGATTTTGCAAGAAGAAAATGCCGAACAAATCGGCGGAATTGCCCATTGTTTCGTCGGCACTTTGTCGCAAGCCGAACAGCTGCTAGAACTGGGCTTTTACCTCGGCGTTGGCGGAATTGCAACCTACCCAAAAAACCACGAAATCCGTGAAGTCCTTCGGCAAGTTGGCCCCAGCAAACTCTTGTTGGAAACCGACAGCCCCTATCTTTCACCCCAGCCCGTTCGTGGAAAGCGCAATGAACCCGCCTATGTTCGCCACACTGCTGAGCTGCTGAAAGACCTTGTAGACCCCGGAATACCCTTCCCATTTATAAAATAAGATACCCATCAGAAGAACCCATGAACACAAAAAATCTACTACCCCTAGCAACCATCTTAACTTTAGGAAGCTTAGGCCCCTAGCATCAGCACCCTTTGATGTTGTGCAAGATACTACAATTTTTGGTAATATACGATTTGATAAGTTGGGCCAATATATGGCCCCAATGGGTGATTTCAATAACGATGGTTTTGATGACTTTGCCGTTTCAGCACCGGGTGATTTAAGTAACGGCACAACCCGGCCAGGGGAAGTTTATGTAATATTTGGCGCCCCTACTCTGCCATGACAAATCTTTAGATCTGACCTGAATGGAACCCTTGGGTTTATTGTAGTGGGAGCAGTAAACGGCAATTTTACCGGCAGTTCAGTTTCCGGCGCCGATTTGAATCATGATGGGTTTGATGATCTCATCATCGGCTCGGTTTATGCCGATATTCCCAGACCATCCATTTTCGATAGCGGCGTCAATGCGGGCGAAATTGCGGTAATCTACGGAAAAGCCACAATGCCGGCCCAATTCAACCTAAGCACTTTAGCCCCATCAAGCAACCCAAACGGAAACAACGGCTTTCTGATACAAGGTGAAACACAAAATTTGAATGTAGGGTTGAATCTTGACACCGGCGACTTCAATAACGACGGAAAAGCGGACGGAAAAGCGGACTTGATTTTTGGCTGCGGAAACGGCGCAAAACCAGCAAACAAAACACCCTTAGGGCGTTTTGCAGGCAACGTCTACATTCTTTTTGGCCGCAACACCACCCCAAAATTTCCTGCCGTGATCAGCACTAAGGATTTCCCAGGCATCGGTGGAAGCCTCCTTTACGGAGCAGATACCAGCGATGGTTTCGGCGGCCTGACAGCGGGCGGAGCTGTTGCCAACATCGGCGATTATAACGGCGATTCCATTACCGACTTCGCTGTTCTCTCCGTTGGAGGCGACGGCATAGGCAACAGTGCACCCGCCTTTTCCCTTTGGGGCGAAATCACGGTGATTTACGGTAAGTCTAACTTTCCCAGTATTTTAGATGTAAAGAATATCGTTTCAGGGAACGCAACCTTAGGCACGATACTGTACGGCACGTTGAACGATACATTATCATCCGGATCAATTCTTCAACGTGGAGGTGATTTTGATGGGGACGGCCGAGGCGATATCGTTTTGGGCGATCCGAACGGCTCCAGCGATGCTGGGAAAATCTACGAATCCGTGAGTGTGATCCACGGAAGCCCCGGCCAACCCGCCGCGCAAACAATGGATAATTTATTGTTTCAAAATAAGATGCTAATCTATGAAAAGACAAACAACTCGCGCGAGGATTTGGGGAGCGGTTGCTACCTGGGCGGTGATTATAACAACGACGGCTACAATGATTTACTAATGGGGAGCCTTGCATTTAGCGGAACCACAGGCAGAGCTTATGTTGCCCTTGGTGGTTTGCCCCGTAAAGTGGGTATTCTGGATATTTCTGCCGCAGACTTTACGATTCCTGCTTTCAATCCAAACTCTTTTGGTGAAGTGCTAGCAAGCGCGGGGGATGTAAATAACGACGGTGTTACAGATTTTTTGATTTCAGCGCCGAACGGAACAAACGTTACGAACGCGCAAGGGACTTCAGGAACAGGGCGAGCCTATTTGCTTTTCGGTACCCAAGCAGATGCGCCACCACCTTTGCCAGACTATTGGTTGGTGGAATAAATTCAAGCAAAAATGCTTTAGCTTATAGAACATAGGCTAAATATTATCAAACTCTTGAGGATATTTACACCGAGAGAGTGCATCATCGAATGAGACCAGACCCTGTTGATATAACGTCTTCAGGGATTTATCCATTGTAATCATACCGGCTTCCCAGTTGGTTTGCATGGTGGTATAAAGTTGCTCGGTTTTTCCTGAGCGGATGATTTTACGCACGGCAACGTTTGCAATCATAATTTCCACGGCAACAACACGCCCACGATTTCCCGGTACGGGTAGAAGTTGTTGCGCGATAATTGCCTGCAAGGTGTTGGAAACTTGTATCCGGGTTTGCTCCTGCTGGTGAGGCGGAAACACATCGATAATGCGGTCAATGGTTTGTGAGGCGTCTGGCGTGTGGAGTGTTGCAAAAACCAAATGCCCTGTTTCAGCGGCAGTCAGCGCGGTGGAAATCGTCTCCAGATCGCGCATCTCGCCCACCACAATCACGTCGGGATCTTGCCGCAAAACATGGCGTAAAGCCTTGGCAAACGTTTGCGTATCGCTAAGCAGTTCCCGCTGTTTTACGATTGAGCGTTTATTTTTGTGAACATACTCAATGGGGTCTTCAATGGTGATGATCATGTTTTGGCGCTCAGAGTTAATCTGATCGATGATGGATGCAAGCGTTGTCGTTTTTCCGGAACCCGTGGGGCCGGTGACTAATACCATACCGCTGTGTTTGCGGCCAATTTCTTCAACCACCCCTGGCAACCCTAGACGGCGAAGCGGGAGAATGACGTCGTTTACAACCCTGAATGCGGCTTCTACAACGCCTCTTTGGCGGTGAACATTCACGCGAAAACGGCCAGCTTCGGACAAATCAATGGATAAATCTAACTCCCACTCGCGTTCAAATTTATCTCGGTGCGCTTCCGTAAGAATTGAGTAAACCAATCGCTGGCAATCACTTCGGCTAAGTTTTGGGTAATCAAGGGGAAGTAAATAGCCATCCAGCCGGATTGTAGGGGGAACACCGCGCGATAAATGCAAATCCGATGCACCTTGCTCCACCGCTTCTAGCAAGAGCTTTTCAAGGGCGTGGGATTCTTTTGAATACTGAAGATTGCCTTGAGAGACTACTTCAACGGTGCCCGTGGCTTTGGCTTCTAACCCGGAAGAAAGATGACGAGTTTCTGAAATTTCGGCAGGCATAACCTTCGGCGATTCATCCGATTTTGGGAAAAAGGGAGTTGTTGCGGGAAGGTTGTTGTTGTCGTCATTTTCAACGTCAACCTCGCGCTGGCGGCGAATCGTTCCCTTGGGAAGCAGTTCCTTGGGGGGCTGTGTAGCGGGAATTTGGCTGGCAGGGATGCTTTTTTGGTTGCTGGTTTGGTGCCAAGTGGGGTGCGGCAAAAGCCCCCCCGGAGGAGTAGGGCCCCCTTTTCGTTGCCCCGTACCAGAAGGATGTGCCGAAGGCGATGGGGCTGAATTCGCTTGGCCGCTAGTGCCTTCTAGCAATTCATCGGAAGAGTCTTTTTTCTTTTTGTTAGAAAATATTCCCATCGGAAGTTCCTCTTGGTTGTTTTGGAGTTTGCCGCACGCGTGCAATAAACTCCAAAACATGTTCCAAGATCAAGTGGCTTGTGAAGGATTTCCTAAGCTGGTGATTTGCGGCGGAATCTTCGGAGGCGATTGGCGTTCCGCTGGCACCTTCTTCGGGCTTATCATTGTCATCGGACTTTTTAAACAAAGGCGGAAGCTCTTCCCCTGAGATAAGCTTTTCAAACTCATCGGCATCAATTGTTTCACGCTCAACTAGGGCATTGGTCAATCGATCCAACAACTCGCGTTTGTCTTCTAGAATTTTCATGGCTTTTGTATAGGCTTCATCAACAAGCATTTTCACTTCTTCGTCGATGATTTGGGCAATTTCCTCGCCGTAATCACGGCCTTCTGACGGGGCTTCGCGGGGTGTTAGGCTGGAGCGGGTTTCACCAAAGGTGCGCGGGCCTAATCGGTCGCTCATACCAAATTCGCAAACCATGCGCCGTGCAATACTTGTTACGCGCTGCAAATCGTTGCCAACGCCCGTGCCTGTATCGGAGAGAACCAATTTTTCAGCTGCCATTCCGCCAAGCAGGCAGATTAAGCGAGCACGGAGTTCTTTAGTGTTTTGACTGTGTTTTTCCTCAGAGGGAAGGTAAGCGGTAAGGCCCAAGCTGCGACCGCGGGGAACGATAGTTATTTTGTGAACCGGGTCTGTATCTTCGGTAAATCGTGCAGTAATCGCGTGCCCTGCTTCGTGAATAGCCGTTGAACGTTTTTCTAATTCAGAGATTTTCATGCTGCGGCGCTCAGGCCCCATCATCACGCGGTCTTTAGCTTCTTCCATATCAGATTGATCAATGGATGATTTGTTTTGGCGAGCGGCAAGCAATGCAGCCTCGTTGATGATGTTTGCGAGGTCGGCTCCGCTGTACCCTGGCGTTCCTTTGGCAATCGCCAAAAGTTCCACCTCTGGAGCAAGCTTCACATTTTTGGAGTGAACTTTCAATATTTTAGCCCGGCCTTCAACATCGGGGAATTCGACGGCAATTTGGCGGTCGAATCGACCAGGACGAAGCAGTGCAGGATCAAGTACATCAGGGCGGTTTGTTGCTGCAATCAGGATGACACCTTCATTGGTGGCAAAACCGTCCATTTCAACAAGAAGCTGATTCAGGGTTTGTTCCCGTTCATCGTGCCCGCCCCCAAAGCCAGCAAAGCGGCTGCGGCCAACAGCATCAATTTCATCAACAAAGATGAGGCAAGGCTTAGCGCGTTTGGCCTGTTCAAACAAATCCCGCACGCGACTTGCGCCAACACCTACAAACATTTCAACGAAGTCGGAACCTGAGATCGAGAAAAATGGAACCTTGGCTTCACCAGCAACAGCTTTGGCGAGCATTGTTTTACCCGTTCCCGGTGGGCCATAAAGCAACACACCTTTGGGAATGCGTCCCCCAAGGCGACTAAATTTGCGGGGGTCTTTCAAAAACTCAACAACTTCTCGTAGTTCTTCGTTCGCCTCATCAACGCCGGCAACATCATCAAAGCATACTTTAATTTGCCCTTCGGTAATTAGCTTAGCCTTTGATTTACCAAACGACATTGCTTTGTTTCCGGAGTTTTGCACTTGGCGAATGAAGAAAACCCAGAATGCAACAAAAAGTAACAACGGAACTAAAATCAACAGCATGAATTGCGTGTTGAATACCGAAGCAGGTTTGTATTGGTAGATGAAATTATTAGCGATTGCAAATTCACTTAGATCGCTGAGGGAACTGTAGTTGGTGGTAAATTGTACGGTTTCTTCGTTGGTAAGGGGTGGTTGAAGTTTATTCTTCATTTCCACAACACTGTTGGGAAGAACGGCATCCAACTTCAATGATCCGCTCACAACTCCACCATTATCAACAACAACACCATCAAAAGCTTTATTACTCACTCCGGGAGCAACAAC
>DAIOTT010000054.1:4412-7540 GCA_036751885.1 Candidatus Sumerlaeota bacterium | reverse complement strand
GTTCGTTGCTTTGGGGGCATTCATTAGTGCGATTTCTTTGAATTGAGAAATAGTAAGATTAAGTTCAGCATTGCGCCCCATCATTTGCATGGCAACAGCAATGGAAACGGCAAAAATGATGACCCAGATGATGATTGATTTTGTATTGTTCATTGATAAACCTTGTTCAAATTTGCTTTAGGTGATGCGAATCACAAGCCAGTTCTTGCTTTGATGCACCATGAAATTTAGGTTATCCACAACCACTATTTCATCCTTGGTTTGATTACGCTAAAATTTGTAATTCTACTTTTTGACTGGGCCGACCCAAGTGCTTTCCGAATCGGCCGGTTGCAACGGCCCAAACTCGGTATTTGCCCGGAGTGGGGAAACCAGTTTTTGGAGAAACAGTGTCTAAAAGATGGGGTTGATTGTGTGGGATGTCACGCAGGTTTTTCACGCCGCACAATTTTTCTACAAACAAGGAAAATCCCTCCGCTGCAGGAATATGCCGGGCATCAATTTGCCAGCACAATTTTTTTTCGTGATACCGGGGGTTTCTCGGGCTTACTGTAAGCTTAATTGCAGCTGATTTCCCTACTTTACCCGCCGAATAGCTGTGTTTTGAGAAGATCCATAATTGGTTTGGAAGCCCGCGCAACCAACATTTTGTATTGGGGGCTTGCATGCGCGTGTGCAGTGAAAGCTGAACAAAGTGGGCTAAATGAGCGCTCCAACTCCCAACGCTGCGTGGTTGCTTTAGGTACTTGATTCTTTGTTCAATTGAATCAATTCTCTTTGGGGAGTACTTTTGTTTTTGGTAAAGATTTGAGAGTGAATCGAACGTTCCCGTCCAAGGTGTTGGATGTTGGTTTTTTCGCAATTCTAGACGGCTGATTTGATTCTGGAGAACAATTGGTTTGGAACAAAGTGAGAACAAACACGCCAGCATTTCTTGATCTGAATGCGCGCGGCGGCGCTCTTGAATTTTCCGCTTTAGGCCTGTTGATTTGATGATGATTCCCACCATGCCAAAGTAGCGTTGAGCCCCCAACGGGTGATCCGTTACATCCAGTATTGTTTGTGCAGCTGCTTCGGCATTCTGCGTGTTGAACGGTGTGCTCAGTAATTTTGGATAACAGCCTTGGGGCCGAAACATTACATTTTGGCCAAAGAGCAACCTCCAGTCAGATGCGTGTGAAAAGTTTCGTTCTGCGTGGTCTTCATTCAAATTCACGGTTTGCATGCAAATCCACCGTTCCACAGCGGTAGGCAAAAACTCTTGGGTTGTAACAATAACAGCCTTACGCGCAACGCGCCAACACTCTGCAAGGGCTTGGAAGGGGTTTTCAAGATGCTCAATGACTTCGGTCATTGTTACAACATCAAAGCTAGAATCAGCAAAGGGGAGCGAGTCTGCCGAAGCGGAGAGAACAGGGACGCAAGTTAACTCCGTGGCACGCTTACAAGCTTGAACACCCATTTCAACGCCTACACTACTGCAGGCGAACAGCTCGGTTGCTTTAGCCGCAATAAACCCTTCAGCACAGCCTACATCCAGCAAAGAGCGTACGCCGATTTCATCCAGCGCTCTGAAGACTTGCAGCATCATGCAATACCGCATGGCAGGTGAATCACCGGTTTCCGTGCGGTGAACTTCCTGCAAGCCATAAACGGGACTGTAGCTTTTGTACTCAAGGCCTTCAAGCAACCCTTGCTGGTAGCGCATCTCCAGCCATTCGCGGATTTGTTTTGTTCTGGTGCTCATTTATTCAGCCCTACCAACCGGAATCTGTTGTGGGTGATTCAGGTTCAGAGGAGCCAATCTTGGGAACGACTTTTTCAGCTGTTTCTTTGATTCTTTTCTTCTGAAGGGTTTCTTCCCGGATTTGACGGATGATCCAGCCAAGGTTTTGAATTTCCTTTTGCCGTGCTTGTAAGAAAACTTTTTGAACAAGCTTGTAGTCGTAAACTTCAGCGATCAGGGCAATTTCGTCTTGTACGAATTGATTTAGCTTCATGGAAACAAGGTTAAGGTACAAGTCTAGCACCTGCTGAAATTTGGTTTGCTTTGCATGTTCGGTGGCAAATTGTTCTGCAGCAGAAATTGTTGCGTAGCGAAACTCGTGTTCTAACATTCCGCGGAATTGAGTATGCTGCTCTTGTATGGTCTTCCAATTAATTGGAGTTTCTAATGGGGATAAGATTTGAATAAGGGCGGGTTCTTCATCGTTATCCGGCAAAAAACAGCGCACTAAGGTTTGTTTGCGGAGTTTTTTCAGCTGTGCGGAAACGACTTTAGTTTCCATGCCCGTGGATTCAGAAAGTTCCACTAAGGAGCACTCAACCACGCCGGGAGTTGTATTTTTGCTGCAATCCAATTGAATGAGATGCTTAAGCAAAAACCAAGTAAGTGGTGATTTTGTTTCCGATGTCAGGGATTTTGGCAGGCCGGAATGATCAATCCATAATGGTATTACTGCATAACCTTTGTTCAACTTATTCAACCGAACATGAAGCGGGTGATCAGGAAATCCGCCACAAGAATCATGGTAAGCGAGGAAACCACTGCGTTCGTGGTGGAACGCCCAACACCTTCTGCGCCGCCTTTGGTTGTTAAACCGTAATAAACGCAGATTGTGGAGTATAGAATACCAAACACCAGGGCTTTCAGCAAGCCGGTGTAAACCTCCTTAGCGTTGACTAAGCGGTGAATATCCAGCCAGTACGTATCCGTTGAAACTTGTAAATAGGCCCTTGCCATCAGCCAGCCGCCAAAAATTCCCGCGGCAGTGGAATAAATCGTCAACAGCGGATTGATGATCAGCGAACCGATGATGCGGGGCATTGCAATGTAACGGGTCGTTTTGATGCCCATCATTCTAAGAGAATCAATTTCTTCTGAAACCGCCATGGTGCCGATTTCAGCGGTCATCGCCGAGCCGACGCGAGCAGCAAGAATAAACGCTGTAAACACAGGGCCCAAGGTTCTAACCATCGCAACGCCCAAGATTCCGCCAATGGTATCTTCCAAACCATAAATCCGCAGAGGAATTCCGAAGTTCAAGGCAAAGATCATCCCTGTAAAAAAGCCAATCATAATGGCAAGCGGCAAGGATGTAATCCCAATGAATTGAAATTGTTTGAGC
>DAIOTT010000054.1:0-4401 GCA_036751885.1 Candidatus Sumerlaeota bacterium | reverse complement strand
ATACTCCCGAAACTTTGAAGGAGAAGAAAAGAAGTTCCGCCAACGGTGATAAATACACCGCCGAGTAATTCCTCAACTTTGGACCAAGACAAGAACTTCATAAGGTAGGGAGAATAAGGGGAAATCAGGTGTTTAGGTCAAACACAAAAGCAAAACCAGATCAACAAACTTTCTAAATGCGCCTTGACCATTCAAGGCTAATTCCACCAACGTTGCATTAGATTATCCAGCATACGACGAAATATATCATTTTACCTACAATGATTTTTGCAGTTCCATGGATTTGCTCGGCCCAAGTTCGATAAAGGTTTCCACAGAATGATTCGACTTTTTGCTCTAAATGCTTTACTGATGACCGCATTCGGTTGCGGCTCGAAAACGCCCGTTGCATGGGAAAATACTTATCCCGTTTACAATGGTGCTGCGGGTTTCTACTTCGCAGAAAACGCCCCTTTCCCCCATGAAAGCCGGGCCGATGGGTACACACGCAACGGTGTGACTTACCCGGTTGTCAGTCACTATTTGGATAACACGGTTGGCGTATACATTCCCAGCGGATTCGATGAAGAACGCCCGGTAACAATTCTGTATTATTTTCACGGTCATAATAATAACGTTCGCAATGCGTTGCTTGAATTCAAGCTTACGGAAATGGTTTTCAATAGTACAAAAAACTGTATACTTGTATTTCCGCAGGGCCCGCTGGATGTTCCGGATTCTGCTGGCGGTAAACTTGAAGAGGCAAATGGGCTGCGGAATCTGCACGATGAAATAACCGCTAAACTTATCGCAGACGGTAAATTATCCTCCGGCACCGTTGATTCCGTTTACTTGAGCGGTCATTCGGGAGCGTACAAGATTCTTCACAACTGCTTGGCTAAGGGTGGATTGAATGATCTTGTTACGGATGTTTATTTGCTGGACGCTAGTTACGGCGGTTTGAATGACTTTACGGATTGGATGATGGCGAATCCGCAAAAACGTTTTGTCAGCATCTACACCGCGCATCTTGAAGATGAAAACAATGAGATGATGCAAACCCTAACATCCAGTAAAGTTTCGTTCCGTGAATTAGATGAAGACAACGCCTTCGGCCATATTCTTCGTGACAATCCCCGAACGTTTATATTCGCCAATAAATCTGATCACAACGGTACAGTTTCTATGCTTCAAGAGTTCCTAGAAACATCCAACGCAGCCTCAAGAGGAGTTTCTGAAAACTAACCCAACATGACAAAACATTTCCTTGGAATCGGTGAACTTAACCGCGAAATAGCGGAAGACATTTTAGCTCGGGCAGAATTTCTGAAGAGCGAACTCAAATCGAGTTTGGCGAATAAAGAGCGGCAAACGGCCCACCTTAATGGCCAAACGATTGCCATGATTTTTGAAAAACCGAGCCTGCGGACCCGCTGCTCTTTTGAGGTTGGCATTTACCAACTTGGTGGGCATGCGGTGAATTTACCGGCTGCCGATATTGGCAGACTGGGAGAACGGGAAAGCATTTGCGATTTTGCCCGAAATCTTTCCCAATGGTGCCAACTCATTGAAGCCCGTGTGTTCTCCCACGAAAGCGTTGTTGAACTTGCCCATTTTTCAACTATTCCTGTGATCAATGGTCTTTCGGATTTTGAACACCCTACACAAACTTTTGCTGATTACCTGACAATCAAAGAAAAGTTGGGGCGCATTACAGACTTCCATCTTGCTTGGATTGGCGATTGTTTTAATGTTTCCAATTCGTTGATGATTATGGCGTGCATTTTTGGGAATCGAATGACGATTGCCTGCCCTGATGGGTACGATCCCTCGGATAAAATCTGGGAAGTCTGCGAAAAATTTTCCCCACAAGCACGCGAACTGATTCGGGTGGTTCGAGATCCGCATGAAGCGGTGAAGTCAGCCGATGTTCTTTACACAGACACATGGGTTTCCATGGGCTTTGAGGATCAATCCGTTCAGCGGTTTCAAGACTTTCAGGGTTATCAAATCAATAAAGCTCTTCTTGAACATGCACCCCAACATGCGTTTGTGATGCACGATATGCCCGCCTACCGTGGTAAAGAAATCACCGGGGAAGTGCTAGACGGTCCCCGCTGCGAGGCTTACACCCAAGCAGAAAATCGGCTCCATGCAATCAAAGCAATTATGACTTGGTGCGCTGAAGCTCCTTTGAAGTAAGGTTCCAACACGTTTTGTTCTGGAGTAATTACCACAAGTAACGGCCTATTAGATATTGAGCAATATGAGTGTATTTTGACTTATGAAAACGCAGGAATAGTAGGACTATTTCAAGGCTTTCAGGGGGCAAAAGCGTTCCCTCGCAGTCTTCATAAATCGGTTAGCAATTTTGGTATTCACTCTAAACCGAAAGATCTGGTTTAATGCTGTTCAATTCGTTCGTGTTTCTCATGTTCGCCGTTGTGGTGTTCGCCTTACACGCAGCACTACCCAGAAGATTTAGAAACACGTTTCTATTGCTGAGCAGCTATGTATTTTACGGCAGCTGGGACGCGCGTTTTTTATCCCTATTATTGTTTTCAACCCTCGTTGATTTTGCAGTGGGAAAGCGCCTTGGTGAAACGCAAAACACTTCCCTACGCAAACGCCTGTTAGGAATAAGCCTAGTTTGCAACCTTGGTGTGTTGGCATTCTTCAAATACTTTAATTTTTTTCTCAGCAGTGCAGAAGAATTGCTTCGCGCTGTAGGCTTAGATTCAGCCCTCCCCCACCTAAGCATTATTCTCCCTGTTGGAATTTCATTCTACACATTCCAAACTCTTAGCTACACGATTGATGTTTACCGCCGGCAATTGAAACCAACCGACTCATTGATTGATTTTGCCCTCTATATTTCCTTCTTTCCGCAACTTGTTGCCGGGCCGATTGAGCGTGCAACGCATCTGTTGCCTCAGCTTCAATTTGAACGACGAGTTTCGCGGGAGCAATTGCGTTCCGGCAGTTGGCTGATCTTCTGGGGGCTGTTCAAAAAAATGGTTATTGCCGATAATCTTGCCCTCTACGTTGATCAAGTTTACAGCAATCCTTCCGGCGCAACAGGCTTTCAAACAATACTGGCAACGTATGCATTTGCCTACCAAATTTACTGTGATTTTAGCGGGTACACTGATATCGCTCGGGGCCTTGCAAAGTTACTTGGAATTGAACTAATGCTGAACTTCAATCGGCCCTACTTGGCAACATCCCCGTCGGACTTTTGGCGCAGGTGGCACATTAGCCTTTCAACTTGGCTTCGCGACTACCTCTACATTCCCCTCGGAGGGAACCGATTCGGCTTTTTATTGACTTACCGCAACTTACTCATCACCATGATTCTTGGCGGGCTTTGGCATGGTGCCAACTCAACGTTTATCCTTTGGGGCCTATTCCACGGGGTAATCTTGTGCGTGTACCGTGTAGCAAACGCAGACGCGTGGGGCGATAAATCCCGCGCAATACAGTTTCTAAAACTTGTCGTAATGTTTCATCTTACATGCTTTGGTTGGATGTTATTTCGAGCAAACAGCTTGGCGGAATTGTGGCAATTAGTCCGTAATATTTTCGGAAACATCGGTTTTTTTGAGTCTGTTTCCACGATGATTTTTCCCGTTTGTTTTTTTGTTTGTCTACTCTGGATTGTTGAAACATGGACGAAATCTCAGGACGATCCGCATAATTTTGCCGGCTTTCGGAACGGTTTTTTCACCTTGATGATCAGCCTACTGCTGGTGCTAATGATTTGGTTTTCAGCACCAACTGGAGTAAGGTTTATTTACTTTCAATTTTAACGATGAATAAACGCCTGTTTTTTTTCCATGCTATTATAATTCTTGCTGTATTTTTTTCAGCGGAATTCCTAGCACGTTTTATCGCACCTAAAGAAAACTTTTGGTACCAAGAAGCGGAACAGTATTTAGAATCAAATACAGCTCAGGCAATATTCATTGGCAGCTCGAGAACCGAGATTGGCTTGCTCGAGGAGGAATTTGATTCCGCCCTTCAAGCACATGGAATTGAACACAAAACACTGAATTTGGGTCGAGGTTTCTCTACCCACAAAATGCACTACTTGGGCCTGCGCAATCTTTTTGAAAACCATCCGGATGCGCTTCGTAACTGCGTGCTGTTTATTGAAATTTCCGAAAATCTACCGCCGGTTTTTATCAACAAAGACAGCTGGGTGTTTGATGTTCAGCCTCAACTTTTGTTGCCGGTTCTTCGCGCTGCTGACTTACCAGCCCTGTGGGTTTCACCAACGGCTTTTGAATCAAAAAAAACTATCACACTGCGCTACTTCTTCCAATATGCAACACTCATCAATAAACGGGAATACATACGGGAACAGTTCTTATCCTATGGTAATAATTTTACCCGTGCTGTATTTGTCAAAAATCATTCAGA
>DAIOTT010000053.1:0-20445 GCA_036751885.1 Candidatus Sumerlaeota bacterium | reverse complement strand
AGAAAGCGCCGATTTTGCCTTGTTGGAAGAAGCGCTGAGCGCCGTTTGCCAGGGGTTGACAAAAATGATTGCTCAAGACGGCGAAGGTGCGACCAAGCTTGTTACGATTGAGATTACCGGCGCTGCAACTGAAGCGGATGCCCAGCGCGTTGGGAAAGCCGTGGGAAATTCCAACTTGGTGAAAACTGCTTTGTTCGGAAACGATCCCAATTGGGGGCGCTTGGCGTGTGCCGTGGGGTACAGCGGGGCAAACTTTCAACCTCAGGATGTTTCCATTACACTTCAAAAAACACTCATCTTCAAGAATTACGAACCCATAGCCTTTAGCAAACCAGATTTATCTGCCCAGCTGAAGGCAGCCAAAGAGGTTTCAATTGAAATCGATCTCGGGGCCGGGAACGAACGTGCCACGGTTTGGACCTGTGATTTTTCCTACGATTATGTGAAAATAAACGCGGAGTACACAACCTAGCAGCATGAGTAAGGCGTTGATTGTAGGCTGAAAATACATACAACCAGCAATCAACTCTTACTTGCCCACCTTGCAAACTTGGTTAGCCTTCAAAAAATCCTAGTTAAAGTGAATGGTAAATCATGATTAATCTTACCGGAAAAACTGCTCTTGTTGTTGGCGTTGCTAACAAAAGCTCCATCGCTTGGGCTATTACGCAAGCTCTTGTGAACGCCGGGGCCAACGTTGCGCTTACTTACCAAAATGAGCGTGTTGAAGCCCGCGTACGAGGTTTAGCCGCAGAGTTGGATCCGCCCCTACCCTGCATGGAAATGGATGCAACAAACGAGGAAAATGTAACGGCCGCATTCAATGAAGTTTCCACACTGTTTGGTGGAAAACTTGACATGTTGGTGCATTGCATTGCCTTTGCCAACAAAGAGGATTTGGACGGCAACTTTCTAGATACAACGGCAAAAGGGTTTTCTCTTTCTCACGAGGTAAGTGCGTATACGTTGGTTTCCCTTAGCCGTGCGGCAAAACCTTTGATGGATGCTGCCGGTGGTGGTTCCATCATTACATTAACGTATTTAGGCTCCGAGCGGGTTATTCCTAACTACAACGTAATGGGTGTAGCAAAAGCCTCGCTTGAAGCTAGCATTCGGTACCTTGCGGCAGATTTAGGCGAATTCAACATTCGCGTAAACGGCGTAAGCGCAGGCCCCATGAAAACCCTTGCCGCAAGAGGCATCGCAGGGTTTTCCGGCATGCTGAATCAGGTGGAGCAAAAGGCACCACTGAGAAGAAATGTCACCTTAGAGGAAGTTGGCAATACAGCCTTATTCCTTCTCAGCCCCCTTTCCTCAGGAATCACTGGCGAAGTGATTTATGTTGATGGTGGGTACCACATTATGGGGATGTAACTAAACATTATGACGAATTCATTTCAACTTATACCCGCAATTGACTTGTTGGATGGTGAAGTTGTTCGCCTGCAACAGGGCATTAGAACACAGAAGACAATATACTCCAGCGAGCCGGCAAATTTTGCAGAAAACTTTGAGCGCGCAGGCGCAGAACGCATCCATATTATTGATTTAAACGGCGCGTTTGATGGCAAATTTGGCAATATGGCCCTCGTTCGCGATGTTCGCCAAGTTACTACCCTGCAAATTGAATTAGGCGGTGGAATTCGCTCTATGGCGGCCGCTCAAGAAGCTTGGGAAAACGGGGTGAACGACGTGATTATTGGTACTTCGGCCGTTGAGGACATTAACTTTGTAGAGCAAATATTGAAGTCCGATGGGCACAGAACAATTGTGGGGATTGATGCAAAAGACGGATTTGTAGCAACACGCGGTTGGGTGGAAAAAAGCTCCATACAATCAACGGAATTTGCCCAAAGAATGCGCGATTTAGGGTGCAAAAAAATCATCTACACGGACATTTCTACGGATGGCATGCTATCAGGGCCAAATCTATCTGCTATTGTAAATATATCTGAAGCAGTTCCTGACGTGCAAGTGATTGCCTCTGGCGGCATTTCATCGCTCACAGACATTGAAGCAATCATGGATTTAAACCTTCCGAATGTTGCGGGTGTCATCTCCGGCAAAGCTCTTTACGACGGTAGAATAGATTTGGCATTAGCCGTGCGTTTGGCTAAGCGTGGTAAATAGGTTAATCTTATCGAACACATGAAATTACAATTACCTCAGGCTATTTGAAAGGATGATGATCATGGCTAACGGCGTAGTAAATATTACAGATGAAACTTTTGAGGCTGAAGTTCTCAAATCAAGTGAACCAGTACTGGTGGATTTTTGGGCTCCTTGGTGCGGCCCATGCCTACGGGTTGGCCCAATTGTGGAAGAACTTTCCTCTGAAAATGCAGGCAAAGCAAAGATTGTTAAAGTTGATATTGATGAATGCCCTCAAACGGCTGAAGCCTTTGGTGTTTCTTCAATCCCAACATTGATTCTCTTCAAAGGTGGAGAAGAAAAAGATCGAGTTATAGGAGCGCAGCCAAAAGCTGTTCTTCAGAATTTGATTGATTCTAATTCATAACTTTATACCTCAACATAAACTGCCTCGCACAGAATGGTAAATTGCAGAAAGAGCCTTTCTTTCTGCAATTTTTTATATGGGCGCCAAAGGTCAAACACCCTTAGATGAATTGTCCTTTTTGTCAGGAACCTGATACAAGAGTCGTAAATTCCAGACCATCCGTTGCGGGCGATTCCATACGCCGCAGGCGCGAGTGCAAGGCTTGTTTAGCACGCTTTACCACTTTGGAGAAAGTTGATTTGCTTGTAATCAAGCGCGATCAAACTCGGGAACCCTTTACATTGCAGAAAGCCCATGCGGGCATTCAACGTGCCTGTGAAAAACGCCCGGTTACCAGTCAGCAAATCGATAACTTAGTGGCAGAATTAGAGCGCGAATTGTTGGCCTTGAATGTTCGAGAAATTGAATCCGAAGAAATTGGCAAACGCTCGCTTCGCCTGCTGAAGAGGCTGGATCCTGTTGCCTATTTGCGGTTTGCTTCGGTTTACAAGCAATTTCAAGATCTGCAGGATTTTCAAGTGGAAATAGATTCACTGCACAAAAACGATTAGCCCTGTTTACCAACTTAAAACAAAACCGCCGAGTTGCAAAATCTTCATATAAACTCTAGAACGAAGATAAATCAGATTTTTAGGATCGTTTAAAACTAATCTTTGTATATAATGTTTATTGCTCAAAACCCAATTTTTCAATTTGTTCTTCATCCACAACGCCCAAAAGCAACCCAGCTAATTCGCCTTTCTTGAAGTATAGAATTGCAGGAAAACCGCACACATCTTGGGTTTGAGCAAATCGCTCATAATGGGAAAATAATCCTTCAATAACCTCAAGGTTGGGGTGATTTCGTTGCACGGTTTGAACGGAATCCAACAGAGCTTTTGAACCCGGGTGAAATTCTTCCGTAAGTACAAGAAGTGTTTCTTTGGGGGATTCCATTAGGTATTCCACTAGGGCTTGTTCTTCTTCGTTCAGGGCAATCGTCATTGCTTGGAACTCCGTTCTTCAAGGTGTTCTCGCGTTAAGTCCAACTGCCTCATGTTTCGGTAAAGCGTTGCTTTGTGAACCCCTAGAATTCGCGCTGCTTCTGTTAGGTTTCCTTCCGCTTGCTCATAAGCTTGCTGGATGGTTTGCGTTGTAAGCTCTTGCTTGGTTTTTGTGGCACTTGATTGCGGAACATATTGTGCATTTTGAGGTGGTGTTCCTCCGTAAGACGGGAGTTGAAATAAAGGCTCTGGAGCCGGTGCAGAAGGAACAATGATGGGCTGCTGAACTCGATCGTTCACATCAAGGTTCCAACCGCCGGGCATGAAGTATTCACGCTCTGCTTCCCAGGGTGCTAAGGAGCGCGTTCCGATTGCATCACCAAACGTTTCCACAACAAGTCGTTCAATTACATTGCGCAACTCGCGAATATTCCCAGGCCAACTGTACCCTTGAAAACGCCGAATCGCCTCAGGGGAAATCCGTTGAATGTTTTTACTGTAACGACGGTTGAATTGGCTGAGAAAGTAGTTTGCAATCAGGGGAATATCATCTGGTCGTTCTCGAAGGGCGGGCAGGTGAATGCGGAAAACACTTAACCGGTGAAACAAATCACTGCGGAACCGCTTCTCTGCTACCGCTTGTTCTAAGCCTACGTTTGTGGCTGCAACAACGCGAACATCCACGGATTTTTCTTTCTCTGAGCCAACGCGCTCAATCACCCCTTCTTCCAAAGCGCGAAGCAATTTGGCCTGGGTAATGGCGGGCATATCACCAATTTCATCCAGAAAAAGAGTTCCGCCATCGGCCCGTTCAAATCGGCCTTTGTGCTCTCGGAAGGCGCCGGTGAAAGAACCCTTTTCATGACCGAACAATTCGGACTCAAACAACTCGGGTGACAGGGCCGTGCAGTTCACGGGCACAAAGGGTTTTCCTGCTCGTTTGCTTGTATCGTGAAGGGCGCGGGCAATCAATTCTTTCCCCGTCCCTGTTTCTCCGGTAATGATCACCGAAGCATCCGTAGGGCCGTATAGTGAGATTCGGTGAAATACTTCCAGCATGCGAGAGGAGCGGCCGATGATCCCGTGGTACGTTCCGATGTAGGCCGAGCGTCTGCGTTGCAAAACAACTTCTGTGATGTTCTCCAAGGTGAGGAACGCCGTTGGGGCAGCCGAGGTGAATTGCAATTCCGTTGAGAGCAAATAATACTCCGTGGGTTCTCCCCCACGGGATGCAATGGGGAGTACAAAGTTCGACGCATTTTTTTGTGACTTGAGGAGAACACTAGCTGTGATAAATAACTTTGCTGCTGCATGCCGCTCTACTGAGTGCGTAGGAATTCTGGAGGGAAGGCTTTCCGGCATGAAGCCGTTGAACGATAATCCCTTAGGCCAGCTAAGAACCTCCAGAATGTTCTGCGACAATCGAATCGTAATTTGCTGATTCCGACTTGATAAGGCCGGAAGATTTTTCATCATCAATTTTGGGCCTATTTCTGCAGAGTTCAAACAACCGACTCGGTGGGGTTTGTGCTCGTTTGAATAGCTTTGTGCTTGAAGAAATCGTCGTCCTCGGCAAGGCGTGAAACGGCTGGTTCAACTTCCTCAGGGGTTGGCATGGTGCCAGTAATAGCAAATGAAATTATCCGGCGAGCATCGTTCATAATCATGAATAAACAGGGAATTAAAACCAGTGTAAGAATTGTTGCAAAGGCAACACCGGCGGCTATTGTCAGCCCCATTGGAATAAGAAACTGAGCTTGAAAACTGCGCTCCAAAACCAAGGGAAGCAAACCGCCAATGGTTGTTGCGCTGGTAAGAAAGATTGCCCTGAAACGGCGAACGCCGCCGTTTGCAACAGCTTCAAAAAGTGTGGAGCCTTTGGCCAGTCGATCGTTTATGGCCTCGATTGAAACAATCGCGTCGTTCACCACCACGCCTGTAAGTGCAACCATTCCGAACATGCTCATGATTGAAATATCGTACCCCATAATCATATGACCAAAAACAGCGCCGATGATCCCAAACGGAACCGTGATCATAATAATGAGCGGTTGTATGTAAGAGCGGAAAACCGTTGCAATGATCAAGTAAATCCCAAGCAGCGCTAGGGGGAAGCCTATCTTCAAACTGGCAAGGGATTCTTGGTTTTCTGCCTGCTCGCCATCCAGTGTAGCCGTTACGCCGGGGTACTTTTGAGGAACACCATCAAGGTATTCCGTCTTAATTTGATCCAACACTTCATTAGCATTAACGGATTCACCAAATATATCAGCTGTAACGCGGATTAACCGGCGTCCATCTTCCCGTCTGATTGTGGTGTAACCATTGTCCACAGTAACATCTGCAACGGTGTAAAGAGGAACTTCCTGTCCGCTTTGTGTGCGAAGGCGAACCTGATCTACATCGGCTAGGGATTTCCGTTCCTCCCGCGGGTAGCGAACCCAAACTTTCACTTCATCTTTTTCGCGCTGAACTCTTAGCACTTCATCGCCGTAAAAGCCTTGGCGAATTTGCTGTGCAAGCATCAGGTTGGTGAAACCAAGGGACTCAGCTTCTTCTTTGATTTGTGTGCGCACTTCCTTTTTGCCGGGACGAAAGTCGTCTTGAATTTGGTACACACCGGAAATTTTTCCCAAGCGTTCTTTGGCTTCATCTGCGGCTTTTTGCAGCATGCCTAAGTCTTTACCCGTAAACCAAATTTCAATGGGTAAGCCCGGAGGCCCGCCGCTGACTTCTTGAAAAGTTACCGATTGTGCACCGGCGATAGTTCCAACTCCTTCGCGCCACTCTTTCAGGATTACGGTAAAGGGCGTGGAGCGCCGTTCGGAGTCTGCAAGTTCCACAATAATTTCACCCACGTTTGAACCACGCTTTGCCGATGCACCGCCATCAAGACCAATTTTTTGACCGATGTTCGCTTGAACGCCCAAAATCACTCCGTCGCCATCGAACGTTTTGTATTTATTGTTCAACGCCAATAGGCTTTTTTCCATCCGTAAAACGGCGTCTCGAGTTTGATCCACCGGCACACCTTCAGGAAATTCCACTTGGCCAACCATGAAAGAAGAATCCGTTTTGGGGAAAAATATGGTCTTAACAAATCCGCCATTAATCAAGCCAACCGTAACAAGCATTACAACGATTGAGAGTGCCAGCGTGATGTAACGAAAACCAAGAACCCACCGAATGAAGGGTTCGTAGATGTTGTAAATAACGAAGTCGGCCGCGGCATTAATTTTTAGGCGAACGAATTTAATCTTGCCAGCGATACCGGGTTTACGTTCATCTTCATCTTTTGGGAATTCGGGTAAGTTATTCAAGTGAGCTGGTAGTACAAGCAAACCCTCCACCAGTGAAATGGCAAGAGCACTAATGACAACCGTAGGGATTACGCTGATAAACTTGCCCATGATTCCATCTACAAACAGCAAGGGAACAAAGGCAATCATGGTGGTAACAACGGCGGCGATAATTGGCAAGGCAACCTCGGCAGTGCCGTCCACCGCGGCTTGTATGGGGCCTTTGCCCATCTTTCGTTGAACGTAAATCGCCTCTCCCACCACAATTGCATCGTCTACAATAATCCCCAAAACCATCAACATGGCAAACAGGCTGATCATGTTGATTGTCTCCCCCACCATGTACATCAGGGCAAATGCGCCGCACAATGAGATCGGAATGCCGAGTGTAACCCAAAAGGCTAACCGTAAATCCAAGAAGATCCAGAGAAGCAGAAAAACTAAAAGCAAACCCACTTTGCCGTTTCGCAATAATAATTCAATGCGCTGAAGAATCAGCTGAGTTGAATCAAGCCAAACATTTATCTTCACCCCATCAGGGAGTAAGGCGTTTTTCTCCTTCACATACTTTTGAACAGCATCAGCAATGTTCAACGCATCTTCGGAGTCGCTATTGTAAACGGCCACAGTGACAGAGGGAACGCCGTTGAATCTGGATTCAAGGGTTTCTTCCACAAATCCGTCTTTAATAGTGGCAACATCGCGCAAGTAAATATTGGTGCCATCAGCTGAAGTGATAAGAACAATTTCCCCGTACTCGTTGCCCGTGTACTTTCGCCCTAGGGTGCGCAGTGTCATTTCTTGTTGATCTGATTTCAAATCACCGCCTGGGAGGTTGATGCTAGATTCCCGAACGCTGGCAGAAACTTGATCAAACGTTAGGCCGTAGCGGCGCAGATTTTCTTCGGAGATTTCGATGGAAATTTCATACTCTCTTGCACCATTAACGGAAACATCGGAAACCTCGGGAAGATCAATCAGCTCATCCTTGATTTCATCAGCAAGGCGTTTCAATTGCCGCTCGGGAATATCACCTGTAATGGCAAGAAACATTGTATCGCGACGTATAATCAACTCTGAGATGGAGGGGTTTTCCGCATCATCAGGGAAGGTGGTGATTGAGTTGATTTTGTCGCTCACACGATCCTTCACTAATTGAAGATCGTAACTGGGATCCACGTTGATGATTGCAAGGCCAACGCCCTCAGAAGAGCTGGTGGTGAAATCCTTTATCCCCTGAATCCCTTCAAGCGCCTCTTCTACTTTTAGAATAACACCTTCTTCCACTTCCTCGGGCCCCGCTCCTGGGTAGGGAACCGTTACTTGGATGGATTCAACAGAGAACGAAGGCAGAACCTCGCGGATCATTTGGCTCGCAGCGGCTAACCCTGTTAGAACAATAATCAGCATTAGTAGGTTGGAGAACACACTGTTGCGCACGAAGGAATGAATCAGGTTTTTCATAGCAGTTCCTTAGAGGTAGTCTTGTTTTGCAGCATTTTATTAAAGGCTGGATTGATCCACTACGGGTGAATCTGCT
Organism: Candidatus Sumerlaeota bacterium; assembly: GCA_036751885.1. Lineage (GTDB taxonomy): Bacteria > Sumerlaeota > Sumerlaeia > SLMS01 > JAHLLQ01 > JANRMB01. The sequence continues at coordinate 12,105 of DAIOTT010000053.1, read as the reverse complement.
TCGGGGTATTTTGAAACTGGGAAAGATGGACCCATGTTTTCAAGTGCTTCGTTTTCAACCGGGAGAATGCTTATTTCATCTTCAAACTTTACGACAAGTTTCATTCCATCGATTGATGCAGGGGGGCGTTTTGTAAGGATAATATCACCATCCTGCAAGCCCTTGGAGATGAGGATTGTGTCTTTCTCAATCCGGGCAATTTCAACTTCCTGAGATCGCAACCGGTTATCAACGCTTGTGTAGATGATGTTTTGTGAATCCACTGCGGAGCGGGGAACGGCGATCACATTTTGCGCAACCTTGCCGGGAATGTGTACGCGGCAGAACATGCCATCCGTTAGGGGAAATTCCTGCGCAACTTGCGACGGTTGATTTGCATTACTGACTTGAACGACCAGTTCAAAGGTTCTGTTTTCCGGGTTGAAACGTTGAACACGATCTAGATTGCCAACGTAGGCATATTGCTCCGGATTTGTTGTCCACTCCAGTTTGACGGGGTAATTGGTGAATTTCTCAAACCACTGGGGCTTGAGTTGGTCGCGAGTCAGCTTTAGCCATTGGGCAACTTCCGCGCTATCCATGGAGACAACAACCTCTAAAATGGAATCATCGGCAAGCTCAAGCACGGGGGCATTAGCGGAAACAAGCTGGTTGAGCTCTAAGGCTTTCATCACAATTCTAGCATTGAAAGGCGCCGTGATTTGAGTTCGTTGCAGATCCACTTCCGCACGGTTGTATTGTGCTTCAGCGGAACGAACGGAGGCCTTAGCCGAGGCTAAATCTGCGGGGTGTTGATTTACACGCCCCTGAATTTGAATGAGTTTTTCTTCCTCACGGATGAAGTTCATCTCGGCTGTTTCAAGGGATCTTGCACTTTCAGCGTTGTTATCTTGAAACAGTTTTGTAAAACGCTCAAAGTCATTTTGTGAGATTGCGAGCATCCGCTTACTCACATCAAGCTGAGCAACATCTTGTTGGTGCTGAATTTCAAGCTGGCGAACAGTTGCTTCTGCTGACCGTAAATTTGCCTCTGCCTGAGCAAGGGCGATTTCATAATTCGTGGGGTCGATCTGGAAGAGAAGTTCACCCTGAGGGATTATATTACCAACTTCCAAATCTGGGTGCACCTGAACAATTTTTCCGCCGACTTCTGGAATAATTTCCGTCAGTTGGTGGGGTTTTGTAGTTCCGTATCCGAAAAGAGTTGATTCAAAATCCTGAATAAAAACCTGTTTGCCAATTACTTGAGCCACAACTTCCTCAGGTAGGGTTTCATCGGGTTTCGCTTTCATGGCGCTTAAAGCTGACATTAGAACAACTCCGACAACCAGAATGACGATCACCAGTACAGAGCGCACAATAATGAGAGAAAAATTAAGGCCGCCAGAGCTTTTGTTTATATTAGTCATGTTCTAAAATATCCTTTTGTGTTATACCTAAATCTGGATTCAGGTCCAAAATTGTCCCCATATATTCAGCAAGTTCAACCCAGCGCTCCACAAAATCAGGCTCCATTTTTTCCAGCAGGGTTGTGATTTGATTTACAATAGAATCCTCGTGGGCTTTTACGCCTGCCTGTGCTTGATCTGATAGACTAAGGATGATTTGCCGTCGGTCCTCGGGGTTTTGCTCTCGGGAAACAAGGCCCATATCAACTAATCGATCGATCATTTGTGATGCCGAAGGGTGAGAAATATTCAGGGAAAACGCAAGTTGCTTGAGGGTGCAGGGCCCACTCATGTGTAGCACCAGCATCGCACGCATTTGGGGAAGAGTTGGTTCAGGGCAGCAGCCCTCCCATTTAAGATCTTTCACATTTCCTCGAAGGATGTAATTTCGAAATCGGAGCGAATGAAGGTGAATGAGGTGCGCTTTTTTTGTGAGTTCGGGATTAGTCATATGGTAGCCTGATTTGGCGAAAATTGATTCGCCAATAATTTGTTTGTAAACCTAACTATTAGGGATTGCAATGAAATTGATGCGGACAAACGGTAATGAAATTGAGGAATTTTAGTTCCGTGGGATTTCAAAATTAAAGCCCGCAGGTAAATACTGCTCAAGCATTTCAGCAATCAAGGAACAAGGTAGGCCAACAACGTTTGAATACTCCCCTTCGTAGTAATTCAGATAGTCGGGCCCCAAATCTTGAATGCCATAGGCGCCCGCTTTGTCTAGCGGTGAACCGGTTTGTACGTAGGCTTCAATCATTTGATCCGTAAAATTATGAAAGGTAACACTGGTTTCGGCGGCGTTCAGCTGCACATTTGGTTTGCCTGCTTGAGCAACGGCAACTCCGGTAATTACTTGGTGCGTTCTGAAGGAAAGCTGCCTAAGGATGCTGCGGGCTTCATCGGCATCTTTAGGCTTTCCGTAAATCACCATTTCTTTTGTGACAATTGTATCGGCTGCTAATACAATATCGCCAGGTTCCGCTGCATTGGCAACATCCATGGCTTTGGCGTAGGCGCAGCGCAAAGCGTAGGTTCGCGGGTGATCAGCGGGGATTTGGGATTCATCCACTGAGGGTGGGCGAACCTCAAACTGGAGTCCCATTTTTTTCAGCAGCTCTTTTCTTCTTGGAGAACCGGAGGCTAAGATTAACTTACCGCCCGTGATGAGTTGGCTCATTTGCGTTCCTCTGGAGATTTTGGGGGAAGGATGATTGTTCGGTTGATTTGGACTTTACGCTTTTCATTCAACTCGAGAACCTTGTTTGTGAACCACTTCCACGGAATCAAAACGGAATCTTGATAGACGTTTGAATTTGCCACGTAGATGGAAGTTGCATCGCTGCCGGCAGCGAGATCTTTAAAGTTTCGCTTCTCTTCAGGTTCAATTCTCACTTCATCGAAAACGGAAATCTTTTGATCACCAAATTCAATGGAACGGCTGAAGCCGATGGGCTGAACGTTCTTGCCGGTGATCAAGATTTTTTGAAGCAAGCGGCGTACAAGGTTGGCATCGAATCGGCCGATAGTGAGCAACAGCACGCGGAAGATTATTTGCTTGAACGGCGTTGGCAAGGGGCTGCTTCGTTTTTGAAACTTGCCAACGATTGTAATTTTTCGCGCCGTTTCATCCACCTGTATGGAAGCGTGATTATCAACCACGTGGGTAACAACCACCTTACCATCGTTCAAGCGGCCGATAAGGCCTGTATCGCTTTCCAGCGGGCCTTGTGGCGTAATCACTTTGAACGTTCCACCTTTATTACCGGCTACAACGGCGTGGTATGACGGTGTTTTGACGATGAATAATTTTGCTTCCTTGAGCCAAGTGACAGTGGGCTTGGTGGGTAAGCTAACGGGCTGCTGACGCTTCGGATTATAATCAGCCCAAGCTTGCATCCAATCGTAAACGTAGTGGGCTGCCATACGGTCGTCATCGTTATAATAACGCCGACGGTCCGGCATGGATTTTTGGAGGAATGATTCTGCAATCTCCCCTGCTTTGGGGAAAAATTGTGAAAGCACTTCAAACCCGTGGGGGTAAAAGTGGAAGGTATTTCTAGATCCGTATTCCCCTGCGTAGGAACCATCTGGGTGCATAAAATGGTGGGCAAAATCCACGGCTTTTTCAAGGGGATCAAGTAATTGATCGTCCTCGCTTTTTTGCCATAGTTTCGCTAAAAAGCCAATCAAGCAGGAATGGTAACCGGGATCAGCCCCTTCGTATTCTTGAAACCACCCTTCGGGCTTTTGCCAGCTCAGCGTTAAATCCCGAAACTGATTGCTTGCTTTCAAGAACTTCTTGTCATCAGTCAGCAGGTAAACGTTGTACAAGGCTAAAGCAGCGAAGGCTTGGTGGTTTGCCAGTTGTCCGGTTTCATTGTGGCTCATGAGCCATTCGCCGCGCTTTGCGAAGAACTTTAGATCAGCAGTGCGCTTTTGATTTAGCACCAGGCAACTTTCGGTCATAGAATATAGGGAGAACACCAAAGCCCCCAGGGCCCGCTCAAAAGGGAAGTAATCATCGCACGTGCCGTTGGGGTAACTGCTTTTATCGGCGAAGCGAATACCAGCCAACGCTAATTCTTTTAAGCGCTCCTCCCCAGCGTAGGGGTTGTTCGGCATATCAAGAGCGTAGGCCAACGCTAACGGCAGAACAAATTCCTGATGCATTCCACAGGGAAAATCCATGGTTCTGTAATGCCAAAACGAACGGTCGAAACTGCCGTAGGTTTTGCTAAAGGGATTTTTATCAGCCATTAAAATCAGCCGGGGCATTGCTCGAATTGCCTCAAAAGAATACCAATCCCTGTGCCCCCGTAGAGGTTGGGTAAATTCACGGGCAGATTGAAGTTCTGTGGCTGGAATAGTCATGAGGAGTAGGTTCCTTTTGAGGAGTTTTTATTGCCAAAATCAGGCGTAAAAATAAAACTGGACGCCTTGATAAAAGGCATCCAGGAAAGGTGGTCAAGGATCAGTCAGCATTTGCTGAAATTATCCGAAGTTTTAACTTGGTGTATTTAGTGAAACTAGGCGTTGAGCCAAGAACTTGAATAATGATTGGTTAGTATACCGGTTTTGTTGCAGGCTTACTTGTAGGTGCGGAAGCTGGAATAGTTTTTTTAGATTCTTTTTCAATGCTTTTCATTTCTTCTTTAATTGTTTTCAATTCGCTTTTTGCTTCTTTTGTTTTCTCTTCAGCAGCTTCTTTCGGTTCTTCAACTGCTTTTGAGATCAAGGGGGCTGTAATGACTTTAGCTTTTGTAATAACGGGCGGATTGCTTTTTGGGCTGGCTGCAATAGCATCAACAACATCTTGGCCGCTGATGACTTTACCGAAAATCGTGTGTTTGCCGTTTAGGTGGCTAGGAAAGCTGCCTTTATCGGTAATGAAAAACTGCGAACCGTTTGTGCTGGGTTGTGGTGTATTTGCCATTGCAAGGGCGTAGGGAATTGAGTCAAAACTTAAATTGCGATCAATTTCGTTCGCGAAACGGTAACCTGGGCCCCCACTGCCCGTACCCATTGGATCCCCGCCTTGAATCATGAATCCTTTGATGACACGGTGAAAAACAACGCCGTCATAATAGGGTTTTTGTTCAGTGTTTCCCGTCTTCGGATCTTTCCAAGGCTTTGTGCCCTCAATCAGGTTTACAAAGTTGCGAACCGTAAGTGGCGCTTCCTTTGGGAAGAGTTCTAATGTAATCACCCCTAAAGAGGTTTCTAAAACAGCGGTGTAGGATTTTGTGGGGTCGAGTTCTGGGCCAAGAATTCTAACATCATCGTTTGCCGTTTGCAGCACATTTGCACCCGCGAAAAACGGTGTGAGCAACATGAGCACTAAGGCCGTAAGTGTTGTGAGTTTCATTTGTAATTTCTCCTAAATAGAGGTTGGGTTTACGTATTGTTTGGTGAAAAAATACTAGTTATTTTTGCTGAACATTTAGCAGAAGAGTAAGTCTGTAATCTGCGATTATTATTTAGGACAGAATTGGTTTCCAAAATGTTTCAGGCGATGAGAGACAAATTTTCCGAATTAGGCGAGTGGTTTAATCCAGTTTCAGGGCAAATCTTAGTCCGCTAAAAGAAGCGCCTTTACACGATCGCCCACGGCATCAGTCCCAATGCCCATTTCACCCACGCCTAAACCGGGGAGTTCACCCGCTACTTTAGTCGTGGCTTTTTCAATAGCATCGGCAGCGGCGTTCTCACCTAAATGGCGAAGTAGCATTGCTCCTGCGTTGATACACGCGATTGGGTTGATGATGTTTTGGCCGGTGAACTGGGGAGCAGAACCGCCAACAGGTTCAAACATGGAGACGCCATGAGGGTTGATATTGCCAGAAGCCGCCACACCCAAGCCCCCTTGAAGAATGGCACCGACGTCCGTAATAATATCGCCGAACATGTTATCGGTAACGATTACGTTGTACACTTCAGGGCGATCAATCATGAACATGCAGCAGGCATCCACATGGTGGTAGGCGCGATTGACGTCCTTGTAATCAGCTTCGCCGATCTCATTGAAGGCGCGCTCCCAAAGATCAAACGCATAGGTAAGAACGTTTGTTTTACCGACAAGGTGAAGTGTTTTGTTTTTTTCGCGGGTTCGTGTAACATCGAACGCGTAACGCAGGCAGCGCTCTACACCTTTGCGTGTGTTGATGCTTTCCTGTACGGCAATTTCATCCGGTGTACCTTTTTTCAGAAAGCCGCCGGAACCCGCATAAAGGCCCTCGGTGTTTTCACGAACAACCACGAAATCAATGTGTTCCGTTCCTTTTTTGGCCAACGGTGATTTTACGCCCGGTGCCAAGCGAATGGGGCGAAGATTGATGTATTGATCAAGCTCGAACCGGAGCTTTAGCAGAAGACCTTGTTCCAATACGCCGGGACGTACGTCCGGGTGCCCGATGGCAGAAAGGTAAATGGCATCGGTTTGGCGCAATTCCGCAAGGGCACTATCAGGCAGAATGTCGCCGGTGCGAAGGTAGCGTTCGCCCCCCAAATCATAGTCTACCAAGTTTACGGAGAATCCGAACTTATCCTTGGCAGCATTGAGAACCTTAAGGCCCTCTTTCATCACTTCGGGGCCAGTTCCGTCCCCTTTGATTACGGCAATATTATGCGTCACAACAGTGGTTTCCTTTTTCAAAAAATCGTGTTGGAACCCAACACCGGGTTCCGTAATGGGGCAAGTGGCAAGTTTAATTCAACAGCATAGGATGTACAAATGACACGAAGCAGCGCTATTTTTTCACGCACCGATTTTCAAGTTTCCCGATGCCGGCAACTTCAGCGGAAACCTCATCACCGGGTTGCAAAAACACCGCGGGCTCACGGTAAACGCCTACCCCGCCGGGTGTGCCAGTGGAGATGATATCACCGGGTTCCAAGGTAATGGCTTGGGTAATGTAGGCGATGAGCTCAGGAACGGAGAAGATCATTTGGCTGGTGTTGCTTTGTTGGCGAAGTTCACCGTTCACTCTGCAGCGAACATCAAGGTTAGCCGGATCATCCAATTCGTCGGGCGTGACAAGCACCGGGCCTAGGGGGGCGGAACCATCGAACCCCTTGCCGCGGATCCATTGCTTCTCGTTTTTCTGGAGGGAGCGGGCGGTAACATCGTTCATAATCGTGTAACCTGCTACGTGGTTCAGGGCGTTTCGCTTTGTTACGTTTGAGGCGCGCTTGCCTATCACCACGGCGAGTTCAGCCTCGTAATCGCAACAGGGATCAAGTTTCAACGGCAGCGGAATTTCACCCAGTTGGTGATTTAAGGAAGTCGCAAATTTGGAGAACAGCATCGGGATTTCAGGAATCGGTTTATTCTGCTCAAGGCAATGATCCCGGTAGTTCATGCCGACGCATAAGATTTTACCGGGCCGCTGAACGGGGGCAAGGTACTGAATCTCTGATTGGTGAAGCAGGTGCGGGAAACCATCTTGAGCATTCTCCACAACAAGCTCCGGAGCAGTTGCAATGTCAGCGAGTAATTTCCGCAAAATTGTTTCAGAGTGTGGCAACCCTTCAAGGTAGGATTGCATACAGGCTAAATGCGCTTGCTGAGGCTGACGATACTTCAGTGTTTCCGCTGTTTTTGCGATGCGTAAAACCTTGGTCTTTATTTCAATGCCAAAAAAAGGCTCAAGTTCGGTTGAGCTGAATGTGCCTAAACGCATGGGTTTGATGAACTCCAGAGTTGTGAATAATACTGATTTCGTTAAGTATGGCGAAGGGACTCAATGGGGTCTTTTTGTGCTGCAACGAGCGAAGGGACAACGCCTGCAAGCGTGCAAATGATTAGGCTGATCAGCGCGATAAAGATAATCGTAGCAGGATCTGTAATCACAGGGAGTTTATCCAAGCCGTAAACACCTGCGGGCAGAACAAAGATTTTTTCAATATCACGATCCACAAATCGGCAGATCCAGAGTCCGCAACAAATCCCCAAGGCTGTTCCCACTAAGCCAATAAAAAAGCCGTGGAACAAGAAAATCCGAAGAATCATTCCGGGTGTTGCGCCCATGCTTTTCAAGATTCCGATTTCCCGAGTTTTTTGCGTAACAACCATCACAAGCGTGCCAATAATGTTTAATGCAGCCACAACAATAATGAGAGTTAGAATAATGAACATCGCAATTTTTTCCGTCTTCAACGCGGCAAAAAATTCTGGGTTTATATCTTGCCAAGTGCGGATTAAATACCCACTGGCGGCACTTTCGCGTTGGGGGAGTTCATTGAAAATTAATTGCCGATTATACCCCGCTTGAAACGGATCTTCAACTTTGATGTGAATCGCCGAAATGGAATCACCCATTAGGTAAAGGTTTTGAACCGTTTCAACTGTAGTATAGGCAAAGCTTGAATCAATATCGTGTAGGCCGGTTTTGAATAAACCGACGACTCGCAGGCGGGAGATTTTACCTGCTGGGCCCCGACCTGTTGAGACGAGTTTTCCGCCGAAGGCATAAATTTCATCGCCCGGTTGCACCATCAGTTTGCGGGCTAATTCGCTCCCCAAAACAACTTCACGATCCCGAGGCGTTCCTACCCCGCCATCCAGAATGTTGTTGGTAATTTGTGTAACCGTGCGCTCCCGTTCAACATCCAACCCGCGTAAAATCCCGCCTTGTTTTTCAGCGCCAATCCCTGCGGTTGCTTGAAAGAACGTTTGTTTTTGCACCAGTGGTGCAGCGCCAATAACACCGGGTACACGCTCTATGGCGTACAAAGCCCGCTCGTAGTCGGTTTGGGAAAAATCTTCGCGCCCCGCCATTCCGGGCCAGACTTCCACGTGGGAGAAAACCCCCATCATTTTGCTCATCAGCGTTTTATCAAATCCGTTCATCACGGAAATCACGACAACCAAAGCCATTACCCCAACTGTTACGCCGAGGATTGAAACTGAGGAGATCAGGTTTGCCAACGCCCCACCTTCGCGCGCAATCAGGTAGCGTTTGCCAACAAAAGTCGCAAACCGTGAATCCTGCAAGCGTGTCATCAGAAACGTACGCAAACGAATTCCGTAGCGGAGCGCCAGAAAAAATAACGCAGAAAGCAAAACCGCTTTCAGAATGTTGAAAAAATCGTTTCGGTGGCGGTGCGGATCCCACTCGATTACGCCCATGCGAATCATCACATCATCGGGCTTTGAGGCGAATCCTACGATGAGTACAATCGTTTGAATCAGAACTTCTAACAGGGCAACGCCGAGGGCCAAGAATATGACGAAGAGCAATACATCCGAAAGCCAGCCGATGATTCGCGAGACAATCGGGGAAAACGTTTTGGTTTTTTTACGGGGTTGATTGGCGGCGATTGACTGCAATAGACTTACTCGTTTTCTTCAGCTTGACTAGATTCTGTTTCACTTTGGTCTTGGTTTGGGTTTTCTTTTTTCGGTTTCATTAAGGGGAATAGAATTACATCTCGGATTGAGGTGCTGTTTGTTGCCACCATAACAAACCGGTCAATTCCCACGCCCAACCCAGCGGTTGGCGGAAGACCAACTTCAAGGGAGCGCACAAAGTCCTCGTCAATAATGCCAACGGCTTCCATGTCACCGCCCTTGCGGCGTTCCACTTGTTCGGCTAATCGGGCGTATTGCTCTTTGGGATCGTTCAACTCGCTGAACCCGTTTGCCAATTCCATTTTCTTGATGTAAAGCTCAAACCGATCGGTGATTTCTGGATTGTCATCCATTCCTTTTGCAAGGGGCGAAATTGCTTTGGGGAACTCGGTAATGAACGTGGGTTCAATAAGGTATTGCTCGCAGTTTTCTTCAAACAAGTAAATGATTGCATCAAGCCCGGTGGTGATTGTGCCAGGAATACCAAATTCAGTTGCGATTGACTTCACAGTTGGCAAGTCCATGGACCAATCTAGGCTTAGGTTGCAGTATTTTTCAAGCGCACCTAAAATGGAAATTCTGGCCCAAGGGCGTTTCGCAAGATCAAAGGTTTGCTCCCCCAATTGAATTTCCGTGGAACCTGTTGCAAGGCGAAGCGTTTCGCTCATGAGTTCCTCCACAAAGTTCATCATGAGTGAACAATTCCAGCCAGCGCAATAAAGCTCCAGCATGGTGAACTCAGGGTTGTGGTGCACGGAAATCCCTTCGTTGCGGAAGTTCCGATTGATCTCGTACACGCGGTGCATTCCGCCAACAACAAGGCGTTTAAGGTAAAGCTCTGGGGCAATGCGAAGGTATAAATCCATATCTAACGCATTCAGGTGGGTTGTAAACGGGCGAGCATTTGCACCACCATAAAGGGGTTGCATCATGGGCGTTTCAACTTCCAAGAAATCTTGCTCGTTGAGGAAACTTCTCATGCTGCCGATGATGTTGGAGCGCTTACGGAATGTATCAAGAACGTCGCGATTCATGATTAAATCCGTGTAGCGCTGACGGTAGCGGGCTTCAATATCTGTTAGACCGTGCCATTTTTCAGGGAGCGGACGAGTTGTTTTGGTCAGCATTTTGAACTCGGAAGCCTGAACGGTTACTTCGCCGGTTTTCGTGAGAAAAACGGTTCCTGTAATGCCCACAATATCGCCAATATCAAGCTGTGATTTGTAGACTTCAAAGCTTTCTTCGCTGATGTCTTTCATGCTGATGTAAATTTGAATTTGGCCTCGGCGGTCTTGCAGGTGAAAGAACCCACCCTTACCGAATCGGCGAATGGTCATAACACGGCCCATCAACGTAACAACTTCATCGGCTTTGCCAACGAAGTCGTCGGGGTTCAGTAAAATATCTGTTGAAAGATGAGAGGGATTAAAAAATGCGGGGTAAGGATTAATTCCTTTTGCGCGAAGTTCATCTGCTTTCTCGTAGCGAACCCGCTGGAAATCATTGTGGTCCGAGAGAAAGGGAAATTGCTGTTCTGTCATTTTATGGATTAACCTTTGTTGAATCCTGAGGGCTTGCCTCAGAGTTGAGTGTGATTTGGATAAACTCTCTGCGGTAAGCGTCAAGCTTGTTATAATCTGGGTAAGTTTCCTTTACGGCTGCAAAGTGATCAAACGCCTGTTTGTAGTTCTTAAGTTCGAAATGATATTGGCCCAAGTAATAATTTGCAATATCGCTATCAAGGTTTCCTTTTTCAAGTTCCTGTGCGAACTGCGTGTAAGCCTGTTGTTTTTTGTCTTGGTTCCAAAGAGCAATTCCCCACTGCGCCCAACCACCGGGGATGTTGGGATCTATTTCAATGCTCTTGCGCAAATGCTCCACTGCTTTTGCTGGTTCGCCTGCATCAAGATAATATTCCCCAATGCGGCGGTTAAAGTTTTGCGTTTCATAAGCACCGGGCCATTTTTCGCCAAAATCTACCAATACGGCAAGCGCATCCGCGTATTGCTGGTTTTCTCTTAAGTCCTCAGCTTTACTTAGCAGGGCTTTTTGTTGGCTTTTCTCGCCCCCGTAACCAAAAAACGGCAGCCCGATAAACAATGTTACAATGACCAACTGAATGATCAGAAAGAATGCGCCGTAAACTTTTAGCCAAAAGTAAAAGTTGTTTGCGTTGTTTGGCGCTAAATCCGTTGTTGAATCGAGTGGTTTTTCTGAAGAGGAAGTCGTCATGAGTGTTTAAATAGTAGGGATTTTTATTGGAGGATCTCATAAAAAGCCCTGTTAATCACAAGGCTTGAATCATTGGTATTGAACCATCGACCATAGTGTTCCCCTGAGGGTCATTAAGATTTATCTGTATAAAGCGAGATTTGTTGTAATTCTGCTAAAATTCAACGCTCTTGAATAAACCGCCTGAGCAATTATTATATACAACTAAACCAATGCGCTGATCGGTTTGATTTGCCGAACTAATTCATCGGCGATTTTTTCACCATGATAACGGCTATTTTCGATGAAAATTTGGCCGCTTACGTTTCCGGCCAATATTACCCCTGCAATGAACAACCCTGGAACCGTTGTGGATTCAAGGGTATCGGGGTGGTGAGCAGGGATTTTTGTTTCAGAATCTAATTCAATCCCCATTTGCTCCATGAACTCAATTGGGGGGCGATAACCGATTTGACCGATAACAAAATCATTTTGAATCGTAATTTCTTCTCCCGTTGAATCCGCAAGGGTTACGCTTTCCCAATCAATACGCTTGACCGTGGTTCCCAAAAAACCGTGGATTTCGTCTTTTTC
>DAIOTT010000052.1:0-20540 GCA_036751885.1 Candidatus Sumerlaeota bacterium | reverse complement strand
GCCAACGACGTTCGCGTGTGCGGCGTGCTTCTAACCTGCGATGCAATCACCGGCAAGGCACTCAAGATTACGCGCATCTGCGAAAAACTAGGGGATCTTGAGGGGGAATAGAGTAAAACCTAAATTATACGCCAATACGCCGAGGCGCGGAGAGTGGGAAGGGTGTTTGAGCATGGTTTGTTTGAATTTTTATTTAATAAGCGGATTAGAATTTTCACGCTTTATAATGAGGTACAAATTAAAATAGTACTAGCACATCGTCCCCCCTCACCGCGCCCCTGCGGCCCTGCGTTGTAAAACTTACGAATTCTGCGGTGCCGGTTCTGCCGGGTCCCATGGCAGAGTTTCGGCGTTGAAGTGTTCTCGGCATACGGGGACGTATGCTTCGTTGCCGCCGATGAGGACTTGTTCCCCTTCACGAACGGGCTTGCCGTTGTTGACGCGCATGTTGAACAGGGCTTTTCGGTTACAGAACCAACACACGGTTTTCACTTCTTCAATTTTATCCGCGTAGCACAGTAGGGCTTCGCTGCCGGGAAACAGGCGCGCCTGGAAATCTGTCCGCAATCCATAAATAATAACGGGAATATTGTGTTCATCTGCCACGCGGCAAAATTCCAGAACGTGCTTGCGGGTCAAAAACTGGCCTTCATCCACTAGAACGCATTGGATTGGAAGGTGAGTTTCCACGGCGTTGAACACGTTGGTGGAATCATCAATGGCAATCGCCTCGCGGCTGGGGCCGATGCGAGAGGTTATGCGCCCCACGCCGTAGCGGTTGTCTGTAATATGGGTGAACAGTAGAACCCGTTTGCCTTGTTCTTCGTAGTTGTTGGCAATCTTCAATACTTCGATTGATTTGCCTGCGTTCATCGTGCTGTAGCGAAAATAGAGTTGTGCCATGGGTTTTTGGGTAGGGGGAACTTTCCGGGTGAATTGGTTACTTTAGCGGAAGCCGCTCTTCAAGCTGGGCGATTGTAAGGCGGTCGTCAAGCAGGCGTTGATCGTACACAAAATCTTCGTTTGGCTGCACCACCCAGCGGTTACCGTGCAGTTGATTTAGGGCGCAGGCGATTTCATAGAAGTTCCAGCGGCTGTTGCTGTTTACGTGAAAGATCCCTGAGTCCTGGTGTTGAGCGATTTGAATGAATGCCTCGGCTGTATCTTGCAGTAAACTGGTTGCCGGCAACCACCGGGTGCTGGCGTGAATTACACCGTTGTTTTGCTGCTGTTCTTCCAGGTGTTCTAGCATATTATTGCCGCCTCGTGAGCCGGCAATTTGCCAGCCCAGCCGCGCAACCCGGGCGTTAGAATTGGCGGAAAGGGCCGCGCGTTCACCAAGGAGTTTCCCGAATCCGTAGCCGGTGGTTTCATCAGGAATAGTTTCCACGGTGAAAGGCCCTTCAGCTTGGTTGGTGAACACCATGGCGGTGCTACAATAAACAAAGGCAATTCCCCGCTCGGCAGCCAAGAAGGCTAATTGGCCCGTCCAGTGTTCGTTAATCACCCAAGATTCATTCTCCAGCCCTTGTGGTTTGGAGGGGAGGGCTAAGTGGAATACCGCGTTGGGCTGGTGTTGATCCAACAACCAGCGGGCGGCATCAAAATCGCCGGGGGAGTGCAACGCGCGGTTCCAAGCGTGAACGGTTCCCCCTTGGTTGCAAATGTGCTGTGAAAGCACTGTTCCAACGGTGCCTGTTGCTCCGGTGATCAAGGCGGTTAATGGGGGTGAAGTCATAGGTTTTAAAATTCTCCTGAGGGGTATTACGGAATACCAGCTTCATCCAAGGCAATCCAATAATCTGCAATGTGGCGAGCAAGCGTCATGTGGGCGGTAGCATCTTCCCCCGCATAACCCCACCAGTGAAAGCCCGCTGAACCGGCTCGTTGTACCAGGGGGTAAGGTTGCATTGTCTCAGCGGCGGGGGATGAACCGGGTTTCACGGATTGAATTTCAAGGCCCAAGGCTTTTGTAATTGAACGGGCAACTTCGTGGCTTCCGGCGTAGGCTTCAGGGGTGATTTCCGAGGTGGTGATAAAAAGCGTTTTTTCACCTGCAAGGGCCAAGCGGCCAAAATTTACCCACGGCTCAACGTGTTCCGCAGCGGGTTCTCGTAAGCCGTTTTCAAGGGCAGCGGAATCCAAGCTTCCATACAGTGAATCACCCAATACAATGCGGCGTATGAGTTTTACATTCTGCGGCGATTTAATCATCTCACGAACTGCCCCGTACCCGGCGCTGTAACTGCTGATATCAACAACTGCCACGTGGGTTGCGGGGTTTCCGGTGTGCAGTTGCAGCGTTGATTCAACAGTTTTAATCGTCCTTAGGAATTGTGATTCATCCAGAAAAGGTGTTTTGTAAACGGTGGAGCCTTGCCCCAATTCAAAGGTCAGCAGGGGAGAATCCAACCCTCGCCGCAGGTGCTCTTCTACCGCAAACCAGTGAGCTCCGTGAAAATGCATGGTTAGCTCCACCGCTCCGTTTTCAGGGGGTACGAAGCCCTGCGGAATGAAGAGCGACATGCTTTTTGAGGTCACAAAATCAAGCTCCAATACTTGACCCGGCAACGATTCTGGGGGCCGAATTTCCCGTAAGCTCATGACAACAGGTTCCGGGATTTTTGGTAATGGCTGGCTTTGAGCATCGGGGGGGAGCGCAACTGCAAGCATTAGCAGTGGAATTAACGGTAAGGTAAGTCGGAACATCGGATATGCCTAGAGTATGGTATTCTGGATGTAGAGCCAATATTTTTGGAGATTGTAATTTCTTGATCCTTAATAAACGCAATTGCAATCAAGGAAATTGAAAACTAACAATAGTTTACGGTGCTTTAGCTACAAACTAACTCTTGTAGACTCCCCCCCCAATAACCACTTTATTCCATAGCGAGACATTTTGATGAATCATGTACGAACCACAGCCCTCATGACTCTACAGATGGGAATTTCAGCTCTTAGTTTTGCACAAAACTTCCCCTTTATTCAATATTCTGAAGCACAACAAATTGCACCCGGCGTAAGCTGGTGGAGCGGGGAAAGCATTGCACCGAACCCCCTGTGGCAAATTCGTGTGATTGAAGTTGATTTAGCAAACCCCAATGTTGCGCTAGTTCCAGCGATCAAGCTTTCCTCGTTAGACCTTGAGAAAACAACTGCCATTTCAGATCGATTTGCAGCCCTAGCAGCAATTAATGCGGGGTATTTTTCCTCTGGTTCATCAGTTAGCCATTTTGAGCGGTTCAACTCAATCAACGCCTTCACCGTTCGCGGGCCAAGATCAGCCTTCGGCCTTTCCAGAAGCCTTCCGCCCGTGCTTGCCCAAACACCTGTTACGGGGGGCGGTGCATCAAGCGTAAACGATGTTGATTGGCTAAGCGTTACCGAAGCGATTGGCGGTGGGCCGAGTTTGCTGACCAACGGAGCCGTGGATGTGCGGGATGTAGAAGAAAATTTCGACGCCCAAAGCGGCATCGGGCCCACCGTGAGAAATCCGCGAACGGGATTAGGGTGGAATACTGAAAGCAAAAAAGTTTGGTTGGTAACGGTGGACGGACGCCAGCCTAACTGGAGCGTAGGGATGAACCTGAATGAGTTGGCCCGCTTGCTTCAAGATTTAGGGGCGAACCGAGGGCTAAATTACGACGGTGGTGGTTCAACTGTTTCCGTAGTGAACGGGCAGATTATCAACCAACCGTCGGACGCAGGTGGCGAGCGTTCTGTTGTTACCGCTTGGCTTGTATTGCCGGCCTATACGGTGGATAATTTATCCCCTGATTTTAGCACAACAGGGTCTTGGATTCCCTCAGCCAATAGCGGCTTTTACGGTGAAAACTCACTTGTAAAGGGCGGCGGAACGGGTACAGATGTAGCCACATGGAGTGTAAATTTAGCAGAAACCGGAACCTACCGAGTTGAGGCTTGGTGGGTTGCCGCCAGCAACCGCCCTACTGAAGCAGCGTTTACCATTACAACAGCACAGGGAGAACAGAGCATTAGCCAAAACCAAACAGCGAACGGCAGTCGCTGGAATTCATTGGGTGAATTTGAGGTTGATGCAGGAACAGCCAGCGTAAGCCTAAGCAATCAGGCTCCCGGTGGCACATTCATTTCAGCCGATGCCGTGCGGTGGATTCGCGTTCAGCCAGTGGTAGAGCCTGAACCCGTTCCGGCCAATGCTTGGCTGACCCAATAATCTAGAGGTAAAACAAAAAACGCACCATAAAGCGAATGGCCTTAAGGTGCGTTTTAAGCATTTTGAGACTCGGGAATTCTAGTCGTGTCAGTTACAACTCCGCACTACCTAAGGGGGGCAGCAGTTTTAGGTTTGAAGCTTCAAGAAGTTCGTCTTTCATTTGAACTAATATTTTTTGGTTGTAGTCGCGCTCTAGTTCTTTTTTCAAGCCGGGACGCACGTCATCAAGCAAGGGTGTATTTACTGTTTTGATTTCACCAATCCAGAATACAACAACGGAACCATCGCGGTAGAACGGGCCGTACAGGCTGTTCTCCCGTTGTTTGCCAACCATTTGCGCGCCGAATCCATTTTGGTAGAACTGGTTGATTGCGCCTAGCTTGCCGCCTGTTTCGGCATAAGCGTCCTCGCTGTAAATCCGCGCTAAGTTTTCAAAACTTTCAACGTCTTTTACATCGTATTCCTTCAGCTTTGCTTCAAGTTCAGTGCGTAGGGCATTAATTGCATCAACGCCTGCTTGGGTTGAATCATCGGTGCCTTCTGGTGGTGCCACGGATATTTGCCAAACTTCTGCAACGGGTAGGTTTGCAAACTGCGCGGCTAATTCATCATATTTAGCTTGGTATTCTTCCTCAGAGGGATCAAACGGGTGAAGCTCGTTCATGTAATAACGCTGGTAAGTTGTAAACATGATTGATGCATCCACCAGTTCCCTACGCTCTTGATAGATTTCGCTCTCTGTAAGGTTATTGCGCTGAATATCCCACTTGGTTACAGCCCGTGATACACTCGGAACAGCAGCCAAAAGGGCTCTTCGTTCGGCGAACGTCATGCCGGGTGTAAGCTTGTTTCCAAAGTCGCGTTTTAGCATGCTGCCGGGAAAGTTGAAATCATCAATCCGGAACAGGATTTCGTTTTCATACTCTGGCTTTTCGCCGTTCATCAAGGCGTCTTCGTTGATTTCAATTTCATCGTACTCTGCCCAAAGATCAGCGATGAGTTTTTGGTAGAGGTCGTTTCTGCGAATTGTTTCCACGCGGGTTTGAATTTCTGCGCGTACTTCATTCAGGGGTTTGTAGCCTTTGGGGGTGTAGGAAACACGTTGAAGAATTTGGAATCCATGCTTGGTTTTAAAGGGTTCTGTAAAGTCGCCGTCCTCAACTGAGTGAAAGGCTTCCACAAATTCAGGTAGCAGGGGGCGGTCTGCTTTTTCTGGCATCAACTTAACGGGAACACCCTTGGAGTTATTATCGCCAAATTCTTTAGCAATGTCCTCAAAGTTTTCCCCTTGTGAAAGCTTGGAGTAAGCCTCTTGGGCATTTAGGGAAATTTCGTCGCGTTTTTCTAGGTTCATGGGCACAAGGAGTTTTTCGCCAATCGTAAGGGCTTTGGGGGGAACTTCGTTGCCCTCTTCGTCGGTTGTGGCTTCGCCTCTTGGGGAGCGCGGAAGCTCATAGCCCAGAATCTTGACGCTTTCGGCTGCATTGCCGCTGATTTTTTCAGCGATTGATTCCAGCGAATCCCCTTCTTCAACGGTGTATTCTTCGTAACTGGAGAAGAAAATGTGGCGAAGCTCTAACAGCTCCTCCACCACCAGTTGGTCGTCTTTTATTTTATCATACTCAGCCAGGATTTCCGCTTCTGTAATTTCCATGGGTGCTAGAATGCCTTTTTCTTCAAGCCAAACAAGCTGAAGCATGCGCTCCTTTTGGGAGGTCAAGGCGTTCTGCTCGGATTCTGTAAGCTCTAAATTCAGCAAAACAGCGCGGTTGTAGGCTTCTCGTTGAATGGCATAATCATGAATGGCATTTCTAATGATGGTAGCACTGTAATCATTTAGGGAAAAATCGATCGAGTTGATGCGCCCAAAAGGAGAGGGCGGGAAATAGCGGATCATATTTGTATATTCGCCCGCGGTGAAGGTTTCTCCGAAAGCGGTAAATAAATCTT
The DNA here is from genome assembly GCA_036751885.1 of Candidatus Sumerlaeota bacterium. GTDB lineage: Bacteria > Sumerlaeota > Sumerlaeia > SLMS01 > JAHLLQ01 > JANRMB01. The sequence goes on along the minus strand of DAIOTT010000052.1, from coordinate 14,395 downwards.
GGTTGGATGCAATCTCCACAGAAGAAAAAGCCTTGGCGTTTAGCTCCAGATTCTCTGTGGGTTGTGGCGATTGGGCCGGAACAGTGCTAGGATTCAACGCGCCACAAACCGCGAGTAATGCAAATGCCGTTGTTGCCGTAAACTTATAAAAGGATTTTGTAGTGTAGAGGGTGTTTTGTTTTTCGTTCATTTTTTTGATCACTCTTTAGTCTTTGAAAATAGATTTTGGGTGTTTCTTAAGTTTCCTAGAAATAGGGTTTAGAGATAATCACCAGACAATCAAACCGCGGATATTGTTTGTTTGTTTCAAAAATTGTGGGCAACACTTAGTTGGAAATCCCTACGATTACCCCGGTAAATTAGCCGATTGAAACGGGCGATAACTAAGTTACGATCCCTTTTGCAGCTGATGAATTACAAGAAAAACGTGGTTTGAATTCCCTGAAACTTCCCTTTGCCTTTCAGCGGATTGTTTTGGAAGCTGGAAAAGACCTTGTGCCTCAACAACAATTGGTACAAACAGTGTGTTTCAATCGAGCAAACCCTGAACAAAGGTCAAAATTCTTTGCGGTTGTTCCAGCAAAAGAATGAAATGTACGACCCACATATCATGAGGTTGAATGAGTTGTTATGATGACTACTGTAAAAAAAGTTGAAGAAAAACCCGCCAGTGTTCCCGCTACAGGATTATCCTTAGACGAAATTAAGCAGTTAATCACCTTGGTGGATGAAAGCGGCCTTGCTGAAGTTGAACTGGAAGTGGGGTCAATCAAGCTTAAGCTGACGTCTCGCCACGGAATCGCGGCTCCGCAGCAGGTGGGGTTGGCACCGGCTCAAACAATCCAAATCGCCCCAGCGGCAGCGCACGCTTCAAACGTCAACTCCTCAGGCGAAGTTAGAAAGCCCGTTGAGGATGATTCCGCGTATAAAAAAGTCACGTCGCCAATGGTCGGAACATTCTACCGTTCGCCTTCACCAACGGCCCCGGTATTCGCAAAAGTTGGCGATCATGTTACGGAGGATTCCGTTCTTTGCATTATTGAAGCAATGAAGCTGATGAACGAAATCAAGGCCGAAGCCAGCGGCAAAATAGTGAAAATCTACGTGGAAAATGGCCAACCCGTGGAATACGGTCAGCCGATTTTTGCAATCGAGCCCAACTAAGCGCGTGTTTTTTTCAAATGCCCATCGCGGCTGAATGCATTTATTTATTCAGCCTCTTAAAACATAACAGGCAATCCCCATACGGAATTTGCCGAGTAAGCCGTTCTAACACCCTATAAAAGTAAGAGAAACTCCGTTCTTATGTTTAAAAAAATCCTGATCGCCAATCGAGGCGAAATTGCCGTTCGAATCATTCGTGCCTGCCGGGAATTAGGAATTGCAACGGTCGCCGTTTACAGCGAAGCCGATCGAGATAGTTTACACGTTCACTTTGCGGATGAAGCCCTGTGCATTGGGCCGCCGCCGGGCTCCGAAAGTTATTTGAACGTTGCCCGCATTATCTCCGCTGCTGAAGTAACCGACGCCGATGCCATTCACCCTGGGTACGGATTCCTGGCTGAAAACGCTGATTTTGCCGAAACCTGCCACGATTGTAATATCACCTTCATTGGCCCAAGCCCAGAAGCGATTCGCCGCATGGGCGATAAAGGCCAAGCAAAACAGGCGGCTCGCAAGGCTAAATGCCCCACCGTTCCCGGAAGCGACGGCGTGGTAACTGATATGGAAGAAGCCGTTGAGTTGGCCAAGAAAATTGGGTACCCAATTATGATTAAGGCAACCGCCGGCGGCGGCGGCCGCGGCATGCGTATGGCAAAAGGTCCTGGCGATTTTGTAAACGCCTTTACTACCGCCCGTGCTGAAGCAAACGGCGCCTTCGGCAATCCTGATGTATATCTGGAGCGGTGCATTGTAAATCCTAAGCACGTTGAAGTGCAAATCATCGGCGATAAGTTTGGCAATGTAATTCACTTGGGCGAACGGGATTGCAGCGTGCAGCGCCGCCACCAGAAGCTGGTGGAAGAGGCTCCTTGCCCGGTGATTAGTCCAAAAATGCGCAAGCTGATGGGCGAAGCAGCCGTTCGTTGCGCTAAATTAGTGAACTACTGCGGTGCGGGTACCATTGAGTTCCTGCTGGATGAAGACCGTAAGTCCTTCTACTTTATGGAAATGAACACCCGCATTCAAGTAGAGCATCCGGTTACGGAGTTGATCACGGGCGTGGACATTATTAAGGAGCAAATCTCCGTTGCAGCGGGAAACCAGCTTTCCTTGACTCAAAATGAAATCATCATTGGCGGCCACGCAATTGAATGCAGAATCAACGCGGAAGACCCCGCCATGAACTTTATGCCCAGCCCCGGCCGTTTGAAGGATTTTGTGACCCCCGGCGGCCCCGGCGTTCGCGTTGATAGCGCCTGTTACCCTGGCTATATGATTCCCCCGTTCTACGATTCCATGATTGCAAAGCTCATTGTGTTTGATAAAACCCGCGATGCAGCCATTCGCCGAATGAAACGCGCGTTGGGGGAATTTGTGATTGAAGGTGTAAAAACAACCATCCCCTTCCATAAAGAAGTCATGGATTCTGATCTCTTCAAAGAAGGGGATTTTGGAACGAATTTCATTGAAGTATGGAAAAAAAAGCCTGTTGAATAACCACAACCTGCTTAACAATAGACTTATGTACAGGAGAAGATGCCGATGTCTGTAAAACAAAAAGACCAAGATGAAAAAGAAGAGGTCGTTCAATCCACGTCGATTATTGATTTGGATGAGCATGAAGAAGAAGGCGAACTGATTCAAATTAGCGACGATGTAATCACCCACATTGTGGAGTTGGCGGGTCGTGAAATTCAGGGTGTTTCCCTGATTGAATCAAAGTCCAGCTTCTCAGAGCTTCGTAACTTTATCTCAAAAGGGAAGTTCATCAACCGTAAAGGGGAAGAACCTCGCAGAATCAGCGTGGAGCGCGGCGCGAAAAAAGGCGACGTAAAGATTCAAGTTTCCGTGGAAATGGAATACGGTAAAGATATGTACGAGCTTGCGGTGCGCCTAAGAAACCACATTAAAGACGCTGTGGAAAAAATGACGCGTGTTACCGTGAAGAAGGTGGATATTGCTATTGTTGGTATTCGCCAAAAAGAAGAAATGGAAAACGTCGATGAAGATTTGTTGGCTGAATAATCAATTTTTCCCCGTTGGTTTTTCAGGTGAACGTGAAAGCGTGCACCCAGAAAACCACTGTAAAGTTGAATACCAACTCTGCCCATTATTCGTTTCAATCATGGCACGGGAAAAACATCCTTCATACAAAGATTTGATTTACTCATGATTAGTTCACTTGTTCGCCTTGTTGCTCATTCCACCTTTTTGGCTATTTATCTCCTAAACCTGATCATCCTGTTTTGCTTGGGTGCCATTTGGGTATTTGATGAACAATCCACCTGGGGTTTATTGAAAGAGCAAAACACTGTTTTCTTCGGCGTTGGAATTGCCCCTTATATTGGGTTTATTTTAATGGCGTTGCCCCTGTTGGCAATTCTAGGCTTTTTTGTGCAGGGCGCTCTTAAGCGCATACGTGTGGCAACAAACACGGGCTCTACTGTTACGCTGGCGCCTTCAGCCGTGGAGGATTGCATTGTGGCGGAAATCCGCGAGTCTGATGCACCGGTTCGCAACGTGTGGGTGCGTGCCAGCCAAAAAGGCTTTTTTGGAATGGGCAGTAAAATGCATGTTCGGGCTGAGGTTACCGCCCGTTTATCCCAATCTGTTGCCCGCACTAATCATGATGTAAAGGAACTCATCCTGAAAACCCTTCAGGATTTATACTCCATTGAGGCTAAGGATGTTACCGTGCTTGTTGTGGTAACAGATGTTATCCCCGTTAAGCGCCGTGAACGCAATAAACCGGCGGGCAAAAGCGCAACCGATGCAGCAGCCGCAAGCGATAAGCCCCGCCGTCTTGAAAAGCCTGCGAACGATGCGCACTCTGAACCAAAGCCAAAAGTACCCAAGCCGATTGCAAATTCACCGGAGGAATCTACGCATAAAGGTTCCGCCGATTTGCCGCAGGGTGAACTTCAAGAGCGGGAAGAAAAAATCAACTCGTGAGCCCCAAAGAATCAACTACCCATACAACGGATTGCATCCTCCTAAACTCAGACGCTGCTGCCCAATGGGCGCAACTGCAGCGCGATTTGGGCAAGCGCGTTGTGTTTACCAACGGGGTGTTTGATTTACTTCACAACGGCCACTTGGATTCGTTGCGCCGTGCTGCGGCCGAAGGCGACGTCTTGATTGTGGGCGTAAATAACGATGCTTGCGTTCAGCGCCTCAAGGGCCCTGGACGCCCTATTCTAGCGGAAGACCAACGCACAAAAGTTCTCTCCGCCATTCATTGTGTGGATGCGGTGGTGCTGTTCGGTGAAGATACGCCGAAGGAAATTATTGAAGCCGTAAAGCCCGATGTTTTGGTAAAAGGAGGGCATTACACCATCCCAGAAATCGTTGGGCATGAATTCGTGCTTGATCGCGGGGGCAAGGTGTTGTCTCTTCCATTGCTTGAAGGGCACTCCACCACAAACATCGTGGGTGAAATTCAAAAACGGTTTTGCTAATACCCGCAAAACCAACCGAATCAGCGGCAATTAACCGCCAAATTATAGTGTGAACCGATTTAACTAAAGGAAACCCCTCGGAATGACTCCTCCTCGGAATAATGAAAACATTGAATTCCCCGACGTAATTGCCAACGCTCAAGTAATTCACCCAACCTTCGGAGCGGGCAAAGTACTTCTTCGCACCGGCGAAGATGAAAACAGCAAGGCTATTGTTAAGTTCAAAGAAGAAGGCGAAAAAAAAATCGCCCTTCGTTTCGCCAACCTGATTGTTGAAAAGCCAGAACTTGAAGCGGATGCTGAAGAGGGCTTTGATGAACAGGGCGAAGAAGATGCACCCGTTTCTGTTGCTCCAACCGCCGCTAAAAAAGCTCCCGTGCTTCTTGATGAAGAAGAAGACACAATTGAAGATGAAGAAGACGACGATGATGATTCCGACGAAGAAGAAGATGAGGACTAAGCTCCGGTGAGTGTTGAAAAACGCGATCAAGTTGATCAGCTTAGCCGGGAAGATGTAGAGCGTGTGGCATTGCTCTCGCGCTTGGCGTTGACTGAAGACGAGTTGGATCACTTTGCTCAAGATCTTACCTCCGTGCTTCACCACATTAACCAACTCGGTGCTCTTGATCTTGAGGGTGTTGAACCCACCGCACACCCGATTGAGGTTGCTGATGTTACCCGTGCGGATGTACAGCGCGAAAGCCTTACGCCTGAAGCCGCTCTTCTAAATGCTCCGGAACAAGAAAACCACTGCTTCAAAGTTCCGCAAATCATCTAAATCCAAATTCTCTCAACCGCCTCGTTCGTTGCTTGGCGGTTTACAATTTGAACTGCATAACGCTAGATTTATCCACCCAACCCCCCAGGGAGATAATGGTTTTTCATGACCCTTAAAACGGTACAGCAACTTCAACAGGAACTAGCCGCGGGCGAAACAACCGCCGAGGCTCTTGCTCGCCACTACCTAAGCCGGTGTGAGGTTCTAAACCCTGAACTCAACGCGCTGATCTCCGTGACACCTGCCGAGCAAGTGCTTGCCCAAGCTAAGGCCAGCGATGAGCGCCGCCGCAAGGGCGAGCTTTCTTCCCCGCTTGATGGTATTCCCTTGGTATTGAAGGATAACATTTGCACTCAAGGCCAAGCCACAACCTGTGCCAGTAAGATGCTGAAAAACTTTATTCCCCCCTACGATGCAACAGTCACTAAGAAGCTGAAGCTGGCGGGGATGATTATTCTTGGTAAATCGAATCTGGATGAATTTGCCATGGGAAGCTCCACGGAGTTTTCTGCCTTCGGCCCCTCAAAAAATCCTTGGAATACTTCCTGTGTTCCCGGTGGTAGCAGCGGCGGTTCAGCTGTGGCGGTTGCTGCAGGAATGTCACCGCTTTCCCTGGGCAGCGATACCGGCGGCTCCATCCGCCAACCTGCAGGGTTCTGCGGCCTTGTTGGGCTAAAGCCAACTTACGGCGCTGTTTCCCGTTACGGGCTTGTGGCGTTCGCTTCCAGCTTGGATCAAATTGGCCCGTTCAGTCTTACCGTTGCCGATAGCGCCCTTCTGCTGGACGTTATTGCTGGCAATGATCCCCTTGATAGCACAAGCAGTTGCGTCAAGTTGTCTAGCATGGCGGCGGTCGTTGCTCAAGGCTCGTTGAAGGGCCTTAAAATTGGCCGACCGAAACAGTTTTTTGATGTAGAAGGTCTTACTGCAGAAGTCAAAGCCGCATGCGATCAATCCTTGCAACGCCTTGCTTCAGAGGGCGCTGAGATTGTTGATGTTAGCATGCCGTACGCGGCCGACTATTGTGTTTCCACCTACTACGTTCTGGCAACAGCCGAGGCAAGCTCCAACCTTGCCCGGTACGATGGTGCTCACTACGGCTTTCGAGCTCCTGATACGGAAAACATTGTTGAAATGTTCTCCAAAACCCGTGCGCTGGGATTTGGCACCGAGGTTAAACGGCGCATTATGCTAGGCACATTCGGGCTTTCGGCGGAAACATTCGATGCCTATTACATCCGCGCTCAGAAGGCTCGCACCCTGATAAAACGAGATTACGACAAAGCCCTTGCCCAGTGCGATGTGCTACTGTCGCCAACTTCGCCCACCACGGCTTTCCCGTTTGGCGAAAAAACGGGCGATCCGCTGCAAATGTACTTGGCCGATATTTTTACGCTTTCCCTAAACTTAGCGGGTTATTGTGGTCTTTCTCTTCCCGTTGGGTTTGATTCCACAGGCTTGCCGATTGGCATGCAAGTAATGGCAGGGGCCTTTCAGGAGCAGAAGCTTCTGCAAGCAAGCCACGCTATGGAAGCGGCTTTTGGGTTGGCAAACAGTCGCACGGCTCCGGCTGCTGCGGGCACTGCGTAAGAATTTCAAGAGCCGATTATCCATTCAGCTCAGCCCCCTAAGGGGGTGGGGGAATAAAAAGGCCCAAGGAGTGCTTTACTCATGAGGCAAGCAAGCAATCAACCTTTGGCTAAAGGTGCTTCAACGTACCATTTTGGCCTCCTTTGCTTTTGTGTGCTGCTCTTTGCAGCGGGCACACTAACCTCTGGGTGCGCTCGTCATTTCAAGGAAAGGCCTATAATGGCTCAAACAGTTATCAATCAATCAACACTGAAAAACGGACTCACGGTTTACACGATCGAGTCCGATCAAGTTCCCCTTGTTACGTTAGATATGTGGGTAAAGGTTGGCTCTAAGGACGAGCCGGAGAACATTGCCGGCATTAGCCATTATTTGGAGCACATGCTGTTCAAGGGTACGCCCCGTTTAGGGGTGGGCGTTTATGACCGCCGCATTGAGGAGCTTGGCGGCTATTTAAATGCCGCAACTTCCGGCGATTACACTCATTATTATATGACGCTCCCAAGCCAGCATTTGGACCGAGCGTTGGTTGATATGGCGGACGTGTTGATTAATTCCTCCCTTGATGCAGAGGAAGTGGAGAGCGAACGCAGCGTTATTTTGGAAGAAATCAGCATGAAGCAGGATCAACCGATTGGCTTTATGTACGATGAAATTACCCAAGCAGTTTACGAAAACGGCCCCTACAAAAACACCGTCATTGGGAGCGAGGAGACCGTAAAGGCAATCACTCGGGATCAGCTTTTGGAGCATTACACCCGCTTTTACACACCGCAAAATATGGCGTTCCTGGCAATCGGTGATTTTAAAACGGAAGATTTAATCGCTAGTCTTGAAAAAGAGTTGGGGGAATTTCAGCGTGAATACAAACCGTACCGCAAGGTTTCGCCTGTCACCAAGTTTGCCTCCCCTAAAGAGCAAATTTGGGAGCGCGATTGGCAGCAAACGTACTTCTTTTTTACCATCCCAGGGCACGAGCTAAATACCCTTGAGCGCGTTGCCATTGACTCCGTTGCCGAGCAAATTCTTGCGGGCGGCAGAAACAGCCGGCTTGTAAAAGCCCTTCGCGAAGAACAGCGTATAGTTTCAACCATCTCGGCCTTTGCCCCAAGCCATAAGCACGAAAGCTTTTGGGGGATTTACGGCGCTTGTGATGCCGATAAAATTGACGCTGTTAAGGCTGCCATTTTAGCAGAGCTTGAATTGTTAGCGAAAAAAGGCATTACCAACGCTGAACTAAAACGCGCCCGCAAAACCCTGATTACAGAGCACCTATTTCAAACGGAGACAAACTCGGGCAAATCGGCGATGCTCGGCATGAGCATCGCCTTATTGGGCAATGAATCCTTGGTGAATGATTTGCCGGCGGCATTGGAAGCTGTAACTGAGGCGCAGGTGATTGAGGCGATCAACGGTATATTGAACCATGAGATGAGCACGTTTGCCGTTCGGCCGAAACCCCTTATTCCCGTAGGCGCGCCTGAATCCCAGGGCAAGCCTACGGTTTACTAAATCTGTTCCCCGGGTTTACAAATGCAACTGTTGGCGCGCGTGTTTGTTTTGGCAATGCTACTTCAAGCAACTGCTTTTTCGCCCCAGCTTTACGCCCAATCCACGAAAGCACAAAACCCCGCTTCTCCAAAACTCCCTTACGAAAAGGCCCCAACTATGGAAGTACTCCCCAACGGCATTACATTGATTCACAAAAAAACGACCGCAAATGATATTGTTTCGTTGGCCCTTGTTTTGGAGCCCGGCGCCTTGTTCGACGATGAAGATAAGCCCGGCCTTACCAGCCTGATGATGCGGGTGATTACGAAAGGTACAGAGCGAAAAAACTCCTTTGAAATCGCAGAGGAATTGCAAGAAAACGGCCTGCGCCTTTCCGTTTCACCCGGCTATGATTTCCTGAGTTTTTCCCTGCAAGCGGTGAAAACGGACTTCCCAAAAGGGATGGAGTTGTTGGAAGAAATAATGCTGACGCCTACCTTCCCTGTACCGGAAATTGAGCTGGAAAAACAGCGGGTTTTCTCAGAGATTCGCATGAGAGAAGATCGTGCTCCCAGCTCCGCCATGCGGCGCCTACGGGAGGCCATGTTTTCGCCTTCGCGGTACGCAAAACCCCTTGAAGGAACGGAGGAATCCCTCCCCCTTCTTGCGCAACGGGATTTAGTGACCACGTGGAAGGAGCGTTTACGCCCGGAGCGAATGACGATTTCCGTTGTGGGGAATTTGGATTTTGCCGAGATCAAGGCACTGGTGATAAAGCACTTCGGCAAGTTAGAGTTAGTTTCTGCCGCAAAGGCAAAGCACGGCTTAAGTCAATATTCCGCCGCAAAATTGGAAACGGTTTCCCGCGATGTTGAGCAAAGTTTCATTGCGATCGGCGTGCGCACTTGCCCCACAAATCACGAGGATGCTGCGGCGGTGGATGTTGCTACGGCCTTGCTGGGCGGCGGCATGAGCTCCCGGCTGTTCTCCCGCCTGCGCGACGAACGTGGGCTTGCATACAGCGTCGGCGCTCAGAACGGCGGGCATTTAGGCGTCGGCTACATGACGTTGTTCATCGGCACGTCCCCGGAAAAGGCTTGTGAAAGTTTGAACGGCTTGTGGAGCGAGGCACAAGAACTTCGGGAAACGCCAGTTTCGGCCGATGAATTAGAGCGGGCAAAAAGCTACCTACTAGGGGGGTATTTGCGGGGCCACGAAAAAAACTCCAGCCAAGCTTGGTATTTAGCTCGCTGGCATGTTTTGGAGTTGGGAACGGAATACGATTCGCTTTACCCACAGCAAGTTCAAGCCGTTACAACTCGCGATGTTATGCGCGTGGCGAATAAATACTTTGTGAACCCTGCCACCGTGCTAATTCATCCCAATATCAGCGAGCTAAAGTGCCTAAATGATCCGAATGCGCTGATCAGTAATTAATCACCTTTCGCGCTTGAACCGAAGACCTTCCTAAAAGGAACATCATATCTTATGAGCAAGCCAACCATCTCAAGCCTCGGGGATCTTAAAGCCTCGGGCTATAAATCAAAAACAGTGAAAGAAGAAATCCGCCAAAACCTGATCAAAAAACTCCGCTCCGGCGAACCAGTGTTCAAGGGCATTATTGGGTACGATGAAACCGTTGTTCCGCAAGTAAACGCAGCCCTGCTTGCCCAACACGATTTCCTGCTCATGGGTCTGCGGGGTCAGGCAAAAACGCGCATGATCCGCCAATTAATTACCCTTCTTGACGATTACATGCCAATCATTGAGGGCTCGCTGATCAATGAAGATCCCCTGAATCCGCTTACCAAGCGCAGCCGTGAAATGCACGACGATCTCGGCGATCAACTCCCCGTTTCCTGGGTTCCGGCGGCTGATCGTTACCATGAGAAACTTGCAACGCCGGACGTTTCCATTGCCGACCTCATCGGCGACATCGATCCAATCAAAGCAGTTTCCAAAAAGCTGGATTTCAGCGATGAAGAAGTCATTCACTACGGCATTATTCCCCGCACCAATCGGGGGATTTTTGCAATCAACGAGCTCCCAGATCTTCAAGCAAGAATCCAAGTGGGTTTGCTGAATATTCTGGAAGAAAAAGATATTCAGATTCGCGGCTTTCCCGTACGCCTGCCGTTGGATCTTCTGCTTGTGTTCACCGCAAACCCCGAAGATTACACCAACCGCGGCAACATTATCACCCCCTTGAAAGACCGGATTGATGCCCAAATTCTGACGCATTATCCGGAAAGCTTGGCTGACAGCATGGAAATTACTGTTCAAGAAGCTTGGACAAAACGGGATTTCCCCGTGCATGTACCCACGCTGGTGCGGGAGATTATTGAGCAAATTGCCGTGGAAGCCCGCCAAAGCGAGTTTGTGGATCGCAGCTCCGGCGTCAGCGCGCGAATGGCAATTTCCTACTTGGAAACAGTTGTCTCTTGCGCGGAAAACACCGCCCTACGGGACGGCAAATCCAGCGGCATGGTGCGCATTAGCGATGTGTTTGCCTCCATTCCTGCCCTTACAGGGAAAATCGAACTCGTCTACAAGGGCGAGCAAGAAGGCGTTAGCAACGTTGCGCTTCACCTAATAGGCCGGGCAGTTCGCCATTGTTTCAACTCCCGCATCGATGAAAACTATAAACGCGGGAAAGATCGTAAGGTGGATTTCACCCCGTTTCAAACCGTGACCGATTGGTTTGATGAAGGCAACACCCTGCACCTGACAACCAACATGAGCATGGATGATTATACCAAAGCGCTCCATAACATTGCTGGCCTTGAAAAATTAGCCCGCGATTATGGTTTCTCTGAGGTTGAAGAGGAGCTGCCCGTGATGATGGAATTTATTGTTGAAGGCTTGCACCAAAACTTTCTGCTGACAAAACATCTCAAGGATGCTCGGATTTCGTACTCAGATGCAGTAAGCTATATGATGGATGAAATTGCGGACGATCTTTAATGTCAGCTGGTTTTGGAAGTGAAAATGTTGCATTCGTTCCCGCAGGTTCACTCCTGCGGGTTTTTGATCTTACCAAGTGGAAAGTCCTGCACCTGGATACTACACGCATGCAAATCTGCCTGCGTAAAAAATACCACGAAGACCTGAAAAAAGAGTTGGATGAAATTCGCAAGTTAGTTGTGAAGGATGCTGAAAATCGCGACGCAGCCGACGAAGATAAATCCACTATTGCGCGTTTTTGGACTGAAGTGGCTGAGATGAAAGAGTTCCCCAGTTCCTTGGTGCTTCCCCCAATTCCTTTCGGCGATTCCAACTTGATTTGGGTGCGCCTGAGCAGTGATCCGGCGGAATCCTTCTTCATTGAAGATTACACCGAAGCGGCAAAAGAACCCGCTACGGAAACCTTTACCCACAACACCTACGGCAGCTGTAATCTAAAGCTAAGCACCGATCAGGAAGTTCCGTTTCCGAATGAAGTAGACCCTGCCTTTTTGCTGCAAATTCCCCGCGTGGGCGGCATTTGGGTGGAGGATTTTGATCCCCATGAGCCGGTACCGTTGATACACGAATTTTGCGGAGCCAACGGGGCATCATCATCAGGCTGGAGCATTAATATCACCCCAGGCGCTGAGATTGCTCAAACGCACCAAGTGTGCGCCCCCCTTCGAGAGCTAAATGAATCGGTTTTTCAAACCCTTTACTTTCAGTTTGAAACCCGTGAGGAACACCAATTTATGCGGCGGCTTTCCCCTAAAGGCTTGAAGAACGCACCCGGTAGATTTCAAGAACACGGGTTCAATGTGTTCAGCGAAGGAAAAAACTACGCAATCTATAGCCGCGACGGCGGCGATATTGTTCACCTTTATTGGGACTTGCAAGGGCACGAAGTTCAGGGTATTGATGTAATGCCCGCCTTCATGTTGGTGGTGCAAAGCGAGCACTCCTTCGATGCTGAAGCCCGTGAACAGCTGCTTAAACAACTGTTACGCCCAATTTCCGTTTGAGCTTCTAAGGTTTTCAGCGTTTTCTTTTTAACGCGCAGAGCCGCAGAGAGCACAGAGTTTATAATTCATGCTAATAGGTTTCATAAGACGAAGAAACCGAATTTGAAAATCATAAACTTTATTGAGAATGACTTAAAGAAAATTGAAAGTTAGATTCTCTGTGCTCTCTGCAGCTCTGCGCGATAAAATCAGATTCAATAGTAGCCGACCTCACCATGAGCAAATCAGTTCCTAAAAGCCATTTGCGATTTCTCCTTGGTTGGGGAGCGGTGTTTTGCTTCGGCTTGTTGCTTTACCGTTTCCGCTACGTTTTAATCGATGATCCCTATATTACTTTTCAATACGCCCGCAACGTTGTTGAAGGGAACGGCTTGGTATTTAATCCGGGGGAACGGGTTGAAGGGTACTCTAATTTTCTGTGGTTGTGGATCAGCGCGTTGGTGCTCTTCATGGGCGCAAAGGATCCCTTGTTTGCCGTTCAAGGATTATCTGTTGTTATTTCGTTCGGCGTTCTTTTACTCATGTCGGTGGGCCTACGGGGCCGTTGGAAAGATCATGACGGCCGTGGGTTGGGTGATTCACCTTTCGGCGCGGTGTTGTTGGCATGTAGTTACCCTTTCGCCGTTTGGAGCTGGGGCGGGTTGGAAACGGTGCAGTTTGCCGCGGTGGTTTTTTTGTGTGCGTTGTTCACCGCTCGGTGTGTTGTTCGCCCGGGAAGCTACACGCCGTACACGCTGGGATTTTTGCTGCTGATTGGTGGGCTTTCACGGCCTGAAGGGCCTATGGTTCTAGTGTTTCCAATAGCTGCGGGTGCGATTGTTTTTTGGCGGTCAAAAATTCTAAGTAAAAATTTAATGGTACCATTTATTATATTTACCATTGGGTACGGATTTTATTTAGCATTTAGAATTTATTACTATGGTACAATCATTCCCAACACGGTTACAGCTAAGGTTGGGGGAAGTCTTTTTTCTAGCATCAGAAATGGCGTCGGGTACTTTTGGGAATATGCAATCGGTGCACCGCTATTACTTTTTGCTTTAGCCGTTGTGATATTAATTCGGGCGATCATTCAAACCCGCGCAACTAAAAATACAAGCGGATTGAATGAGTCTTCACTCCTCATAATTTTGTGCGCATCCTTCATTATGCTGCAGGCAGTTTTTATCATACTGGTTGGCGGCGATTGGATGCCCGGCATGCGGTTCATTGTTCCGCTGCTTCCATGTTTGTGCTTTATGGCGGGCCGGCAGCTTGAGCGTTTTCCGCGTTTTGTTGCCATTGTGCTCCTCGGCTTTTTTGCGATTACAGTTCCCATTGAAGCCCACCGTGAACGAGTGTTTGGCTACCAATCGCTGGAGTGGTTGCGCCGTTCAGCGCAGAACGAACGCACCACAATTTCCTTGCAGCGAGTGGGGGAGGAAATTGCAACCCTTGCCAAGGGCAATGAATCAATCGCTGTTTCTGAAGCAGGTGTAATTCCCTATTATTCTCGCCTGCGAACCATTGATATGTTGGGCTTGATTGATCCCGAGATCGGGAGCCTAGGAGGTGGGCTGCACGAGAACTACAGCGGATCGATTGTGTTGGATCGCGAGCCGGAATTAATTCTGCTGATTTTTCGTGAAGTAAGCGTTCCTCAAGAAAAAGGCAAGCTCCCCGTTCTTGAACTACAAGCGGAGTTTGCCTCAGACCGCGCCGTGTTGAAGGAACCGCGTTTTGCCCAGCACTACACGGAGCTTCGCCGTTGGCCCCGCAAAATTATGGATCCCGGTAGTTTGAAAGTGTTGCCAGGGTATTTTGTTCTTTACCAGCGTGTAGCGGAGCCAACACAATGAGTCGTTCGGCGCAAAAGAATCGGAAGGAGACTGAACACTTAGCATCGGCTGAGCAATCAACCGATTCACCAGCAATCAACTCTGAGAAACCCATTCCCCTTTGGCGCA
>DAIOTT010000051.1:0-20545 GCA_036751885.1 Candidatus Sumerlaeota bacterium | reverse complement strand
GCCTGGAGGCGGTGCGCCTCTGGCTTTCCCAAGAATCTTTGCCCACCCAAGCCCCGCCCCAGATTATTGAATTTCCTGAAATTTTTGAGTCTGAGTTGAAAGCCTTTCAACAGAATGTCGCCGGTTTGAACGTTCCCGAACCCCTAAAAACACGCTTCTTTCTGCAACGGGCGTTGCTTGAAAGCGGGGGAATGGCTGAAAAGCGCTTGGTGGATCTTTCTGGCGAACGTGCGTCGCAGTATATCGATCAAGCCCGTACTGCCTTGAAAGAAAACGGTATCAGCGTTATTTCCATGGAGGCGCGTTGCCGGTATTCTTCCATCGGGAAACTGCTTGAAGGCGTTCGTGTTTCGCCGGAAAATCAGGGGGAATCAACCTCCGACCGCATCGACCGTGTTTTGCTGCACCCTGTGTTCGGTACGGGGATTTTTCTTCTGCTGATGATTATTGTATTTCAAGCAATCTTCACTTGGTCAGCACCGTTGATGGATTTAATCGAGGGCTTTTTCAGCGGCGCTTCCGTGCTTGCGGAAAGTCTTTTACCTGCGGGGCCCCTGTTGGACTTTATCACGGGTGGTGTGATTGCAGGCGTGGGGGGCGTGCTTGTCTTTTTGCCGCAAATTGTTTTTCTGTTTCTGTTCATCTCTCTGCTAGAGGATTGTGGTTACTTGGCGCGCGCGGCGTTTTTGGCTGATCGGTTATTCAGTAAGCTTGGCCTTACGGGGCGCAGCTTCATCCCCCTGCTCAGCTCCTTTGCCTGTGCCATTCCTGGTGTAATGGCGACGCGGATCATCACCGATCCGCGCGACCGATTGATCACAATCCTGGTTGCGCCGTTGATGTCCTGCTCGGCCCGCCTACCCGTTTACACCATCATGATTGCTGCATTCATCCCCGCAAACACCATTGGGGGCGTATTAGGGCTTCAGGGATTTGTGCTTTTTCTGCTCTACTTAGTGGGCCCTGCCGTCGCCATCCTTGTTGCCTTATTCCTTCGAGGAACCCTTCTGAAGGGCGCCAAACCCATGTTTATGATGGAACTTCCGCCGTACCGAATGCCCGCTGCCAAAGTTGTTTTTCACCGATTATTAGAAAGCTCGGGAGCCTTTGTGAAACGAGCGGGCACCGTGATTTTCGCCGTCTCAATTATCATTTGGGCAGCGAGTTATTACCCCCAAAACCCGGATACAGAAGCCCAAGTAGAAGCCGCATTTGCCGAACGATTCGCCGCAGCACAAACCCCGGAGGAAACCGAACAATTAGAAACAGAAATGGCTTACGCCGTTCAACGGGCACAACTCAGTGAATCAGCCCTTGGCAAAACTGGGCACTTAATTGAGCCATTGGTGCGCCCCTTAGGGTGGGATTGGCGTATTGGCGTGGGCGTTATTGCCAGCTTTCCCGCGCGGGAAGTGATTATTTCTACTTTAGGGATTATTTTTGAAGTCGGTCCTGATGCCGATGAATCCAGCACGGACTTACAAACTCGCCTGCAACTTGCCACTTGGCCTGATGGGCGCCCGCTCTTCAACATTCCAGTCGCCGTTTCCATTATGGTCTTCTTCGCCCTTTGTGCGCAATGTGCCGCCACACTAGCCGTTATTCGCCGTGAAACAAACTCCTGGAAGTGGCCCGTTTTTTCCTTCGCCTATATGACAACCTTAGCTTGGCTAGCTGCTTTCATCAGTTACCAAGTGCTCTCCGCCATTCTAAGCTAACCGATTTAGGAAAGGCGCTGTAACAAAATGACAACCAGCTTAGTACTACAACATTCAATCATTGCCCTACTCGTCATCTGCTCCTTGGTTTGGCTGATGCGGGGGTTTATATTCCCCAAAAAAGCTGGTTCCTGTACTTCATGCGGATGTTCAAAGGGCAGTTGCTCCGTGATATCTGCAGCAGAAAAATGACAGAACGCTGAATAATCTCGGCTTCACAGCGCAAATCAACGCGGCTCACACGATTCTTTTGGCTCAGGTTTTTCGGATTTTTTCCACATCAGCGCGCAGAAGCTGAATTTGCTTCGGTGACATCGGCTCCCTTGATGTAAGAGTAACACTTAGGCGGGCGTGTTTAGAGCCCTCCATTACTTTGCTCAACTCGGTAACAACTTGTGCGGCGGGTTCTGCCGCGCCCATGTAATCAATGGAAAGCAAATGATTACCGTTAATATCTGTGCCGCTTTCCATGTGAAAATGGAAGTCGTTCTCGGGTAACGGAACGTAACTTACAATCACCGGCAAAGGGCTGGATTCCCGTTCCCCGTTGCTGCTAATCAGGCGGAACTCGTTGAAGTCTAATTTCTTAAGATTCAACTTTGCGGAAAAATACCCCTCCGAATCTGCTGCCACGGAATGGGAAATCCCTTCTTCATCCATCAAAACAACCTCATTAGCCTTTTTGGCAATCCCAGAGATCACAATTTTTCGTTCATCAGAAATAGGCGAAAACGGGTTTAGAATCGGCGTCGGTAAAGGGGTTTGCCCCTGCCTGTTGGGGCTGGGTTCCTCGTGCACTAATCTGCCAATAAGCTCCGGGTAACTTTGGTGAAACCGCAGCCCAAAAAGACCTTGGTCTTTTTCCACATCAGAACGGGCAATTTTGCCGTACAAAGGTGGAACATCGCCCGTGGCAATTCGTAATTCAAACAAACAGCCTTCAAATGTACTGTGCTCATCCTCAATATTCCCTTCATGAATTTCCACCAAGGCGCCGCCGCAACTAATATTGGCAATCCGCACGGCGTAGCTAATGGGAATAAAGGATTTTTCAGGAAACAATACCCTTAGCATGCCGGGAAATAGGCACGGGTAGCGGGGCTCCCGCGTGTTGAACGCATCATTTCGGGGTTGTTTTGCCGATTGAGTAGTACTCATATGTGCCTCTGGTGAAAGACTGCCGAAAGTTGATAGAAAAACAAAAGCAAATGCCCAAGGCAAACGTCAAGCTTTCTCCAAGAATTTACATAGCAAATACCGCGACCGTTTAGGCTAATCTTTCATCAAGGTAAGCTGCTAATCGTCCTTCGGTTTTTTCTTCGATGGATTTACAATTCGGTATTGAATCATAAATCCCAACGGGAAGGCTAATAATGCTGGCACGCCGCCATAAAAATTTTGCAAACCTTGAAACAGCAACAGTGTACCAAGGGCGCAACTGGCCAATATTATTAACATATTGCGCACCAGAAAGAAGATCAACCCCAGCAAGGCGCCCACAACTGCAAGGCCCGCATACAGGTAGGGTGCCTCTACACCCAAGGAAAGCAGGGTTTCCTTATGCATCACGTATTGGGCAATTACCACGGCAAAGCCCAACACAAGGCCGAAGATGAAAAACGCCCACCGGTCCAACCGGCGGAAGATATACGCCCCCATAAAGGCCTGAATCACGGCGAACGCAACCTGCAGTATAAGCGGGTATGGATCATCTAAATTCAGAAATTGGCTTAAGCTCCACCCCGTGGCAATTCCAAGCCCCGCACCAAAAACACCGCCGACGACATTGATCACCGTGCGATATAAAATCCAACCGCCCACCACTAAGGCTAAACCAGTTGTTATTAATAGAATCTCAGGCGGCGAAAAATTCACTTAAATTCCCTTTGAATTTCCCGTGAAATTGGTTTGTCAAACAGCCAAAGTAAAGAATAAGCTTCCCTATTAGATCAAAGGAAAACTCGAACAAATCTTAATGACTTCCCCCACACAACCGGCCCGCAAAACACCCCTCATCGCCCTGGATGTTGGCGAAGCACGCATCGGCGTTGCCATTAGTGAAAGCTGGGTAATTGCAAACCCCGTGGAACCCATAGATCGCAAAAGCCTTGGGCGAAAGGGCACGCTAACGGCAATTGAAGATCTTCTTGTGAAGTATGCCTCAACGGAATTGCTTTTGGGACTCCCCTTATTGGAGTGCGGCGAAGAAGGCCAACAAGCAGAAAAAACCAGAGCCTTCGCACGCTCGTTGTTGCGCAGAAGGCCCGGCATTTCAATCTACTTTACAGACGAACGGTATTCCTCAGCTGAGGCTAAAGAGATTATCGGCAACCGCTCCGTTCCAAAAGGCCGACTAGATTCCGTGGCCGCTGCCGTATTTTTGCAAGAATACCTTGATCACAAGAGCCAAACTTCTAAACATACCACTCATCAATAAAGTCGAAACCAACCACTACAATCACCATAAAGGACGATACATCCGTGTTTCCCATTCGCCTAACGCTTTTATTCACCCTCACCGTATTTCTCGGCAGCTGCGCAATCTTTGGTTCTCGTTCAAAAACGGAGTTGCTCATCCCTCGGGAGGACGACGTTCAAGGCCAATTTGAAGTGGCATTTAGCAAAGAAAAGGATGCACGTTCTTATTTCGACGAGAACAAACGGGCCGAAGAAATGGAAGTTGCCATTCTCGCCTACGAAAAAGTAGAGCTTTGGTTCCCCAATGATAAACGGCTTACCCCTGTTGCAGCCCTAAAGGTTGCCGTTATTGAAGCGGAACTTGGGGATTATACCCGCGCCGCTAAAAGCTATGAACACGTTCTAAAACAATACCCCAGCGATACGGAAGTTAGAATCAATGCGTTGCTTGGCCTTGGCAATTGCCTTGATGAACTCAAACGCCCCAGCGAAGCCCAAGTTTACTACAAACTTTTGATTGATGAATTTCAAACAACAACAAACCCCCGCTACAAAACCTTAGTGGAGCAAGCCCGCAACAATTACCGCCAAATACGCTAACACCAAATTCCTGCTGCACTGAAATCCAAAAAACTAATCTCCCCACAGCATCAATATCAATGTGGCTCGTAGTCGCAAATCTCCAGCAAAACCCCTTCAGGGGCGTAAAAATAACATAAACGCTTACGGCCCTGAAGGTTCTTTACGCTCACCAACGGCACCGTAACGGGCGGGCCGATGAACTCCACGCCAAGGGCATTCAGGCGGGCGTATTCCGCCTCAATATCATCAACCCGGAAGGCAATATGCCGCAGCCCTTGGGTATTTGCTAAATGCTGATTCTCTACTGAAGAACCCCCCGGCTTCTCATAACACAACAACTCAATCCGCGGCCCATCAGTTGGCTGCAAATACACGCAATTGGCCTTCACCCCCTTTAGCCCAACTACTGCATCAATCCATTCGCCCTCAAGCACCGCTTCCATTGTAATACGAAACCCAAGAACGTCCCGGTAGAACTTCACGTTCGCATCCAAATCTTTCACAACAATATTTATATGGTCAACAAACGTCACAATTCAAGGCTCCTATGGTTTTTTTCTCGCAGGGGTATTTCCCCATTTCCGCGAATTACTTTCGCACTGCATTTGTGCGGGCAAACGCCGTAACCCGTTTTGCAGCTCGCCGCAAATCCTCAGGGAGTGCCATACAATTTACGTCCTCAATGGCGCCAACAAGTGCGTAACATGCCATTGCATGAATTCGCTCCGGGTAGTGGGCAACCCAAAGGTTAAACGCCTCTTCCCACCCTAATTCAATCAACTGTTCCTTTGTCTCAATCCCTAATGATCTCAACTCCTCCCCGCAAATTGGCCCTATGTTTAGGGCTTTTTCGATTGGAATACTCATCACACATCCCCTAACTTTCTATTCAATTCATCACATCATCGTATTCATTCCCGATGCCCAATTTCCATGAAAATCCTACTCCTTCAAGCCGAAATAAGATTCTACTCAGCCTTTTCCCTCAAAGATAAACGCTCTGTTCTAAAGCGAATTATCGATCGCCTTAGAACAAGACTCAACGTCACCGTTGCAGAAATCGACCATCACGACGAATGGCAGCTTGCTACGATTGCAATCATCACCGTAAGCATGCTGGAAAGCCGTGTTGAAAAAACCATTCAAGCCTGCATCAAGGAAATCGAGCTCTCCGGCGATGTGGAAATTTTAGCCGAAAATCGAGAATGGCTTTGACCATCCCCACCATGAAAGCAACCCTACTGCTCTTCAACCCAAGTGCAGTGCTCCACCTAAATGCGGTGCTCACAAACAACTTGGAACTTTATTGAAAAGAGAATCACGGCAACCATGAACTTCTTAGATCACATTCGCACCATACCCGATTTCCCAAAACCTGGCATACAGTTCAAAGATATTACCACTCTGTTGAAACACCCCGAGGCATTTGCCCAAGTGATTGATCAGCTTGAACAACGCTACAAAAATTCCGGCATTACAAAAGTCATCGGCGTGGAATCACGCGGCTTCATCTTTGGTGCACCGTTGGCCAATAAATTAAACGTGGGGTTTGTCCCCATTCGCAAAGCCGGCAAACTCCCGGCGGAAACCTACCAAAAATCCTATGCACTAGAATACGGCGAAGCCACAATTGAACTTCACAAAGATGCACTGGATAGCAATGACCGCGTATTGATTATCGATGACCTGCTCGCAACCGGCGGAACGCTTGCCGCTAGTGTTGAACTTGTGGAGGAAGCGGGTGCCACGGTAACCGCAATTTGGGTGCTCATCGAACTCGGCTTCCTAAACGGTCGTAACGTACTACCAGGGAAAACCGTGCACTCGGAATTAGTACTTACCTAAATAGCCTTTGAAAACCATCTACTGCCTTAAGTAAAAATAGCCAATCAACGATGAAAATAATCGTTGATTGGCTAACGTTTTCATCTACTCAAACATCAAGTAATCATCCACCCTAGATTGCAATGCCTCGGTGGGTGAAATCGTCCAGCTCATGGTTTGCGCTGAACTATCGTCGCTCCACCCTGTCACCGTGTGGTTGCTGCCGATTGCACTGCTTTCAAGATGTATGGCTAGTGAAGTACTACCTCCGGCTGGAAGGTGTGCCTCGGGTAGGCTCTGAATCCAAATCCCCTCTGCAGGAGTTGAATTCAAAACAAAATTACCCAAGTTCAACGGGCCTACGCCGTTGTTTGTAATCGTGTAAATTGCCGTGTAAGAGGAAGCTGCCACAGGAATTTCCACAACGTCCGTGGAGCCCATGAAAACCATGCCCTCGCGCGAGACTGTCACTGTTGGGAGCAGTGCGTCCGTTGAATCAAGGGAAACCAAATAGGCAACTAAATCATCCAGCTCCGTGGGGGAGAAGCCCCTAACGTGCGCACTCGCTAATGCCATATCATCAGGCGTTGTGATTAATACATCATCAACTTTCAACCCACCACCAGAGGAACCACGCATAATACTCACGTTGTTTGCACCGGCTTGAAAGGTAACGGGAATGCGTACACTTCGCCATTCATTAGGGCGCCAACCGGGATTGTTCGGCGTTTGGGGAAGCGTGAATGATACATTATTTCCGTTTACGGTAACGGTGATTGGTGTACTTCCGTAAGAGGAATTATACCTTAACTCCACACTGCCTGCTCCGCTTACAGTGCTCGTAATACCGCTGAATTGCATTGCACCAGCGCCATCAAAATTCATGAACATGCCCTGGTGCCAATCCTTCAACGCAATCCAATTAATATCCTGCGGTTGGGCTTGGCCTGAAGCCGTTGCATCCTCGCCTTGCAACTGTGTCCCTCCTGCCGTTGTAAATACCTCGGCCAATGTGGTGGCGGAACCATCGTGCAAGTAAGGTGCAGTATCATGAAGCCCAAGCAGTGTTGGTGTATCAATGCCGCTTAGGGAAGCACCCATGCGCGCTCCGGAGCTTGCTCGCATAGTGCCAACATTATGAACAGTGCGGTCTGTGTAATCCGTAACAGGATTATGACAGCTTGCGCAGTTGTTCGTTGCAAACAATAACGCCCCACGCTGTGCCGCCTCGCTAAGTGCACCTGTTGTAGAATCACGATAAGGGCTTTTCGGGTACGAGGCTGAACCCAAGGATGTTACATACGCCGCAAGCGCATCTAAGTCCGCGCTTAGCCCGGCCTTCGGCGTGCCAAGGGTGTCACTCACATTGCTGAACTGCTCATCTGTAAGAAACCCCGTGCCGCCAAACGCACCACGAATATCGTTCTCAAAGTCTTGAATTTCATCAAAGTTGCTGCTCCAATGAACAAAGCCGTGGCCCATGCCGGAACGACCCCGCAAGTCTGTTGTGTTTCTAAATCCCTCGCCCCGGTTCGTGAAGTCAAACGTGCGCCCATCGTGCCCGCCATCAATGTGGCAAGTGGCACAACTAATATAACTTTCTGCGCTCATCCTAGGGTCCCCGGCGTTGTAGAAGATTTTCTTCCCAAGCGCCACTTCCGGGTTCAATCGTTCCACCTCGATCGCTTCAACAGAAACGGATGAAATATTTGCCGAACCC
Organism: Candidatus Sumerlaeota bacterium; assembly: GCA_036751885.1. GTDB lineage: Bacteria > Sumerlaeota > Sumerlaeia > SLMS01 > JAHLLQ01 > JANRMB01. Next base: position 12,283 of record DAIOTT010000051.1, on the reverse strand, counting down.
TCATTCAGGAAGGTATCAATATCTAACACTGTTACAGTGCGATCCATAAAATCCATTGTGTATAGCTGCTGTGTGGCGGGGTTCATTAAAATCCCTTGCGGGGCAATGCCTGTACTCCACCTTGTGGAAACGCTGCCGGGGCTGCTGGGATTCAAAAAGTCCAGTACATCAATCGCTGCAACTTGCCCGTTTCCTTGCAAAGCTATAAACGCATAATCGCCCATGGGGCTAAAGGCAACAGCGGTGGGGGAATCGCTATTATCAATGTCCATCCGCATGGAAACATCTTCGCTATTTGCGGAAAGATCAATTAACATCAACTGAGCGCGTACGGTGTTGTCGTGCCCCAGTGACAGGTGATCGGCAAAAAACGTTCCGCGGTTTGTGTTGTCCTTTTTGCCGACAACCCAAGCGTGGCTGCCGGTTGGTGAAATACGGATGCCCGCCAAGTAATTCGGAACGCCGCGGCTTGAAGCACTCCCATCATCGGAGTAATCCCGAAGCAGTGTAATCGTGCGCGTTAAACTCAAGGCTCCACTCAGATTTACGTCATAAACTTCGGCAGTGTGTTTACCCGATATAAACCGTGTCACCAATGCGCGGTTGCCGTTGTGTGTAACGGCAATCGCCCGGGGTGAAGGCCCAAGGGGAAGAGAATCAAGCAGGGATTGCGAGGTTGCAGAATAGCGGCGAAGCAACTGGTCCCCTTCGGTTGTCAGCAGAATTGCGTTGCCATTTGGTGTGGCACAAATACCAACGGGTCGGGCTCCATAGGGCAACGTTAACGTTTGCACTGTTGCTCCAGAATTCCCATTCAGAATTTCAACGGAATCAGAATCTCGGCTTGCAACCCACACGGTGTCATCACTGGCAATTGCAAGTGATTTTGGGTGTTTTCCTACTTCAACTTCCCAGCGTTTCGCCATTGTGCTGGCCGTAAAGGCGGAAACGGTGTCCGTATCAGGATTCACCACGTACAACCAATCGTTCGCCTCATTCAAAACAATTGTACTGCTGGCGGTGGAGTTTATTTGAGTGGGGGGCGTAATCACCGTAACAGTTCGCGAACGAGCGGCAAGGGAGCCCAATGCGTCTCTTACCTGAACGGTAACTTGGTAGTGTCCCTCTTCAGCATAAGTATACTGAGTTGTAAGAGTGTTCGCCCACGCAGTGCGAGGGGAACCATCACCAAAGTCCACGCGGTATTCCAGCGCTCCACCATCCGGATCACTCCCTGCCCAGTTCAACGTTACAGGTGTATTGGGCAAAGCAATTTCCGGAGTGGAGCTTAATGAATCAACGGAGGGCGGTTCGTTCCCACCTACTAGGCTGCTCCCGGTTGAAAACCGAAAGCTGTAAGGTTCAAGCCCGTTGCCCATGGCATCTTCTATGTCACTCGTTAATACAACCTCGTAAGTTGTGTCATCCGCAAGGGGTTGCATCGGCGCAACAGTTAGAAGTTTATTCTGCCCAAAGCTGTGCCACACGGGTATTGCAGCACCGGGAACATCGTTGATGATGGGGCGAACAATTAAGGAACTACCGCTAACGATTGTTTCGGTTTTAAGGGTTTCTGGTATGGAAAGAACGATTGGGCAAAGCGTGCTGTAGTTGGATTGATCGGCCTTTGGCACGTGGTATAGTACAAACGGTGAACGGTGATCTGGTTCTGCTTGGTGGGCCCAAATAGCCAAGCCCGGCCCTGTGGAACCATACCCGCCGGTAATCACCAAATTCCCCACAGGAAGGGCAAACTGGCTAGCGTCCAAAGTGGTATCGTTTGTCGCAAGCGTAAGAACAGTATCAAACGTGCGCATGTCAATTTTGTAGTTATTCATGAACGCAAATTCGTCCTGAAATGTAACGTATTGATTAGAGCCCTCCAGATTGCGATTCGCAACAACTCGCAAGTCTGTGGGGTCTTCAAAGTCCACCACCATGAAACCTGCTTCGCTTCCAGCGCCCCCTTCGTTGTTACGCCGTGGGAAGAAGATGTAATGGCCATAAACTTCAGGCCAATAACCGCCCGGGTTTTCCGCTTTCAATACGTCCAGCAAAACGGGGTTTGATGGGTCGGAAATATCATAAGTGGCAACGCCTGTCCCTGTTTGATCTGAGGCGTAGATTAAAATATTCCCCATGATAAAAGGCATTCCAATAACGCCTGTTTCCGCCAAATGATCCCAATTCGATTGTACGGCTGGGCCTGTTACGGCGCCGTTATTTGTCCAATCGTACACGTATTCAGCAACACTGCGGCGAACGGCAAGCCAAGCTTCCCCGCTCACGGCGCCGTAACTCCACCACATTTGCGCTCCCCATGGCGATTGAGCACCGGAGCGGTTATAGGCGCCAACACCAAGACCAGCGTCTTGCTCCATGGAAGCTCGAACCATGGTGGAATTTCCAATGTAAGTTCCCGACCCACCGATCAAAAAGGAATCGCGATATTCATTATCCGTTCCGTTGCATTCTTCGTTATTGCTTGTAGCACAGTGGGGCCCAACAAACAGGTAGGGGCCGTATTTGAAATAACCATGAGAATTAAACCCCCCAGCTCTTGCGGGAAGCACACTCACTTGGGGATTTTCAGGATCATTGATATTCACAATCCGAATATTTAAATCTGCGCCCGGTTGGCTGCCCGGTGGCTCGGGAACTGAAATGATTCGTTCGCCGTGCCAAGCAATAATTGCTGCACGCCCTTGTTCTGGTGCAATAGGGCCGCTAAGCAATTCACCTGGTGTGCGGGCAACATTTGGGAAACCTTGCGCTTGAAGCGCAATAGGTAGTACTAAATAGCAGGCGGTGAACAAAATCCTTCCGAGTTTGTTAAATGGAAAATTACGCACAGCCGAGTTCTTCTCGGCACGCGTAGTATACGTTTTGCGGGGCATTAGGGGGTCCAGTGAAAAATTATCGAGGATTACCTACAGGAGGCAGGAATATTCATCCGATTTTTGAAAACGCAAGTAAGGAACCAAATTCAGCATCGTTTCAACTGGAATCAAATAATTGAAAATGCTCACCTTAGCTGTTTAGCGAAAACCAAAAATACGTATCATGTGCATCAAAGCGTACGGGTTCGGGTAAAGCGTTGCACACTCGACTTTAAGATTTAAGTCAAGAGTGTTTTCCAAAGTCATAGTGAAGGCAAAAATTCCTGACCGTAATCTGTTGGCTTTACGGGGCGGCTTTTGCCCCAAAAAACCTCAAAATAGCCCCACACTTCCTGCGTTTTCAGAAGCATGCACCCCTCTTGCTCTGCATCTCATCGGCAGTCATTTTTGGCATACACTCAAAACGAAAATTCATGTTCGCGAACTCAATCATTTAGCTGATAAGCCAACTCCTGCATTTCGACTCTGTGATCCGGATTTACTGAAAAATCCACTGGTCAAGAGTCGGCTCGGAATCGAAATCAACCAAGGTAATTAAAATCAAACTTGCACCAATGGTAGTTTCAAAATCCTCAGTGAAATCAATCAAATCAAATTGCTGATCTTCAACGGATGCGCCCACCAAGTCAAATATGTCGGGATCGGTAGGCGAGGCAATTCCGCCTCCCGGTTCGTAATTCCCGGCGTTGATTCCAACTTCACGAATACCGCCGAACGTCTCAAGAGCGCTGTAGGCGTACAGAGCAATTGTTCGTCCCATCAAGGGTGAATCCAAGCCAAGCAAACCGCGGGGAACGGCAATTTCAATCGTCCCTGTTTCAGCAGAAAACGCTACTACAGCCCCTTCTATCGGCGTGCCTGTTTCATTCAGCAGTGTCACTCCGCGCGGGCCGGTGAAAATCAACTCCCGATCCACGTCTGCATCGCCGCGAACAAATGTATCAGTAATGCCAAGTTCGCCCGTCGCTTGATCGTAGCCGAGTTTGGTTCTGCCTTGAATGCCTAAATCAATGCCGATGCCGAAGTATGCAGTGTAAAATGATGCAAACGGGTTGATGCTTTCTTGCTCGATTAGGAAGTACATATTTTCCGCATCATAAGCAATACCCAAACGGCGAATATCTGCGTCCCCATCGGTAAAAACTTCGTTCGTTGGGTAAACATAACTACCCGGCCCGTTGTCGTCATCAATCGCATCGTTCCAAATGTAAAAATTTCCTGGCGCAAAATAATGTTGATTGCGAGGTAGCACAGAAGTGTCCGGCCAATCTTCAGCATCACCATCTAACGTAATGGTACCGATCATGGGTCGCAGAATGCCGGCAATTTCTGGCAAAGGTGGAAGAGCCCTTGGCAAGCGTTCCATCTTCCAAGTGGATGTTACATTGCGCCCTAATTGCGATCCTTCCAGGGATTCAGCTGAGGGCAATACTGTAAGCGTGTACTCGGTTTCTGGTTGCAGCATGCCTGTTAAATTGAGCGTAGCTGTAATGCTGTCAACATCCCATGTTACGTCAAACGGAACAACCGGTTCCATGGTAAAGGCATTCTCTGTTGCTGCTTCATTCATGGCTTCCGTGAATGTTACAGTCACTTGATCAAGCTGCAAGCTAACGCCCACTTCTCCATCAGGAGGGTTGATTGTTGCAACTCCAAGCGGCAAAGCCGGAACCTGTGCGGAGGGAATCCAAATGCTGGCTCCCTGAGCGGGGATTGAGGTGAACTGAATTGTCCCTGTTGCATCAAGCAGGCGTGTGTTTGCAGGGTTCAACGCATCGGTAATTGATGAATTTGCAAAGCCCGGAATGGTAACACTCAGGCTGCCCGAGGCATTGGTGCTAGTGTTCAAAACAACCAACACATCACTGCCTTCATAGGAGCGAGTAAAGGCCCAAAGCCCGGGCCCGGATTGATTTACAACTAAGGGTTGGTAGTTGCCGCGCCGCAGGGCAGGCAGCTCCTTGCGCAACAGTGACAGGCGCGCAATCAATTGGTAGAAACGGCTGGATTCAACAAAGTTGTCCCCTATCGAAGGGCCGAACTCGTACTCGCCATCAAACATATCCTCACGGTTTTGCGGATCGTTGCCGCCGTTGAAACCTTGTTCGGTTCCGTTGTAAACAATGGGCGGACCGGGCAGCATAAACATCCCAATCAGGCCAAGATCCAAACGGCGTTGTTGCTCCCCAAGGCCCGAGCCTGGATTCTCCTGTGAAACATGCAAGAATCTAGGTACGTCGTGATTATCCAAAAAATTTGGCATCTTTAAATGGTGTTCACCCAAGGATTGTTCCCGAGCTTGAAGCCTGAAACTCAAGTCTGAGGGGGGCCGATTTGCCCGCACAAAAACTCCTTGGCTGGCATAATAGAATTGGAAGTCCACCGCGGAATCCAGCTTGTAGGGTTCCCCCCTCAGTGTGCCGATGTATTCACTCATGAAGTTATCATCCGCTCCATAAATCTCCCCAAACGTGTAGTAATTATCACGCCCTAATTCTTCCGCAGTAAGTTGAAGCCGGGGGAGAAACACCCGCCAAAACTCCAAGTCTACGTGCTTGACTGTATCAATGCGAAAACCACTGACGTTGGTCTCCGTCAGCCAATAGCGCCAAATATCCGTCATCAAATCCTGAACTTCAGGGGTCTCGGTTTTCAAGTCGTCTAAATCAGCCAACTCACCCTTTTCTTGTTCTTCCCCAAAGTAATTACCAATGTGCCCGTGGGCGTGAAATAAATTGAGATCGTTGAACGGTGGGGGGTAGCGAAGGGATGAATTCCACCGCATGGTGTATTCTTGGGGCGGCGCTAAATAACTTGGATAACCAAAACTGTTGGAGGTTAAAAGAGTCCCCATGTGGCCGGCAACCATATCAAAATAAACTGCAATTCCCCGGGCGTTTGCTTCGTCAATAAAAGTGCGTAAATCCTCAAGGGTTCCAAAGTTGGGGTCCACCTTGTAGAAGTCAAAAGCAGCGTAGCCGTGGTAATCGCGAACGCCCTCCACAAAGGGTGAAAGCCAAATACCGTTCACGCCTAGGTTGGCAATGTAATCCAGCTTATCCGTTGCTCCTTTCAGATCTCCGCCGTGCCAACCAAATCCGGCCGTTGGATCAAAATTCCCCCTCGGGTTTGCATTATTGTTCTGCTCATCACCATCGTTGAATCGATCTAAGAATAAGTGGTAAATGATTAGGTCTTCAGGCTCTGGAGCAACAAACTTCACGGGCCCTGCGGGAAGTAGGGTGATTGTGGAACAAACCAAGAATAGGGTAAAAACGAGAGAACTTCTTACGCTTGTGAAAAGTTGTTTATTCAAGCAACTTAAAACTATAAAATAACGTTTAGTTTGGGTGAAAAAATTCAGTATCATACAAAAGTCCCTGTGTTGTTCAGCATAAACACCCAATCAAGATTTGTTGCATGGTCGCATCAAAATCTAAAAAACGTGCCATTCTACCGCGGCTTTACACCAATATAAAGGCCCTACAAAGGCGCATTGCTTACCTAAGCAATATTCTGCCCTCATGAAAATCTTTATAAAGCATACAATGCTTGCGTTTAAGCATTCCAAAAGGTGAATAGTTATGGAATTACCTGTTGGTTATTCTTTTACAAGCGGAGATTTACTGTATGACATTTATTGCAATCAGCCCAAAAGTCAGTTTCTTAAACTCACTCCTTGCCTCTGCAGCGCTGGGATTTTGCGCAACTCAGCCCATTCACGCACAATCGATTTATCAGGAGCGCGACGAAGATTGGCGCAACGGGGCCCTTGTGTATCAAGTCATTGTAGACCGATTTGCCCCTTCTGAAAATCTACCGGCTAAATTACACCTTTACCCAGAGCCCAAAAAACTGCGCCCTTGGAACGAAGACCCTACAAAAGGGGAACCCCTAGCAAGCGTGAACGTTTGGAGTCACGAGATTGACTTCTGGGGCGGGGATCTTAACAGCCTGAGCAGTAGACTCACTTACATCGAAGAGCTTGGCATGGAAGTTCTCTACCTCAACCCCATTCACCAAGCCTACACAAACCACAAGTACGATGCCCAAGATTACTTTGCAGTCTCGGAAGAATACGGAACCCGCGACGATGTACGGGCCCTTGCTCAGGATGTAAATTCCCGCAACATGCGGTTGATGCTAGACGGCGTTTTCAACCACATGGGGCGCACCGCACCAATTTTTCAAGAAGCACTTGCTAATAGCGAAAGCCCTTGGCGCGATTGGTTTATCATCAACGAAAATCACCCCAACGGTTTTCAAGCTTGGTACAATGTTGCAAACCTGCCGGAAGTAAATTTGGAAAACCCTAACGTTCGAGCTCGCCTTTGGGGGGATTCTGATTCCGTGATTCAAGGGTACTTACGCGACGGAGTCTCCGGCTGGCGCTTGGACGTTGCGTTTGACATCGGCCCGCAATACCTCCGCGAGCTTACAGATTCCGCCCACTCCGCACGTCAAGACGCCCTTGTCATCGGCGAAATCTGGAACTATCCCCCCGGCTGGTTTCCTTACATTGATGCCGTTATGAACATGACTCAGCGCGAACTCATCCTCGGGATGATTCGCCAGCAATGCACCCCCGTGCAAGCCAAGCGCATGATGGATAGAATGGTTGCTGATACCGATGATTACGAAGCCCTGTTGCGTAGTTGGGTAATGATTGATAACCACGATACAGCACGCCTTAGAACCGTGCTGGATGAAGAGTGGAAACAACGCCAAGCCCAAGTGCTGCAATTTACGCTTCCCGGTTCACCCTGCATCTACTACGGTGTTGAACTTGGAATGGAAGGGGGGCAAGATCCCGAGATGCGCGGCCCAATGCGCTGGGAGTTGGTGAACGATGATAACCCCTACTTGAACTGGTTCAAAACACTTGTGAAATTACGGCAGGAAAACCCCGCCCTGCGCGTGGGGGATTACGTTCCTGTGGAAACGGAAGAACTCTTCGCTTTCATTAGAAAAACCGATTTGGTGCAGGAAACGGTTCTTGTTATCGCCAACCCAACGAACGACGCGGTTCAAGAATTCATCATGCCGGCGGAAAGCCTGTGGATGAGTGCAAGCACCATGGTAGATCAACTCTCTGGTGCAGAATACACCCTGTATTCCGGAACGATTGATCTCACTGTCCCTCCGCGTACTACTCTAATCTTAAAGCCCAGATTGCCAAACGTTGAAACGGAGTACAGCCCCTATAAACGCGTTCAATAATGGCTTTGGTCTCTTAGTGGATCGACGAACGAAGCCCAATTAACTGCACAACTAAAACTCATTCAGCACAAAGAATGGAATCAATTATACCCATCAGTTTTTCAAACGTGTACGGCTTCACGGCAACACCCTTGAAGCCGTACTCCTGATAATAGCTCATCACCGGATCATCGGCGTACCCGCTGGAGACAATACACTTCGCGGCCGGATCAAATTCACGAATTCTCTCAAATGCTTCCTTACCGCCCATTCCACCGGGTATTGTAAGATCAAAAATCACCACATCAAACGGTGTTTTCCGCTCAAAAAATTCTTTATAAATCTCAACCGCTGATTCACCCGTAAAGGCGGTTTCAACCGTGAAATTATACTTTGAAAGCATCCGTTTGCATACGGTCAAAATGGACTTATCATCATCCAGTACTAGGATTCTACCGCCGTAGCTAAATCGTTTTGTGGGTGTAGGAGTTCTTTTCTTCCCTAGTGGAATGTCATGCTTATTCTTACTCGCTGGAATATAGATTGTAAACGTTGTTCCAACTCCGAGTTTCGATTCCACACAGACGTGTCCCTCGTGTTTTGAAATGATTGAATACACCGTTGCCAAACCAAGCCCATGACCAGATTGTTTGGTGCTAAAGTAAGGATCAAAAATGCGCTCTAAATACTCCTCTGGTATACCCGTTCCTTCATCTTGAATCACAACTTTAATATAATCACCTGAACCCAGCGTAGGAATTTCATCTTGTTCAACAAAGGCGTTTTTCAACTCAATCTGAATCCTTCCCTGATTATTCATGGCTTGTTTTGCGTTGATGATTAGGTTGGAAAATACCTGCTGAATTTGCCCCTTATCAATCTCCGCTGGCCAAATATCCAGTGCAACGTTTACAACGAGTTTAACCCCGCTGCCAGAAAGATCAAACCTGCCAACTTCGGTAATCAGTTCATGCAAATTCGCCCGCTCTTTAATCGGGCTTCCGCCCTTTGCAAACGTCAGCAATTGCTGAGTCAATCGGGTGGCGCGCTCCATGGATTTTTCAGCATCAACTAAAGTTGTATATACCGTGTTTGAAGGTTCTAAATCCAGCTTAGCCAAGGAAATATTTGCAAAAAGGCCGGTCATAATATTGTTGAAATCGTGGGCAATACCCCCAGCAAGGGTACCAATACTCCGTAACCGATCCATCTTTTGCAGTTCTTCCACTGCTCTTTTGTTATCGGTAATATCTCGGGTAATTAAAATCACCTCAGAATCACCACAGGGTACCATTCTGGCCTCAAACATCTTTTCAATTCCATTCAGTGTCACGGAATATTCGTATCGATGCAGGGATTTTGTTTCTAACGATAAACGAATGTACTTTTCGGTTTCAGCGGCGGTATTAGCATCAAGAAACTCGTGGATTGATTTTCCCAAAAAATCCTCGGGTTTTGAAATCAGCAACGAATGATCGTTTGCATGGCAATCCAAGAAAATGTGTTCATCATTAATTCTAAAGAGCAAATCTGGAAGCGCTGAAAGCAAGGCTCGGTTTCGCTGCTCGCTTTGAATCAGTGCATCCTCAGCGCGGCGCCGTTCGGTGATATCAACGAATGAACACACAACGCCCGTAAGTTCTTGGTCGTCATCAAACATGGGGCGCGAATTGATAGAAATAATCCCCCTAGAACCATCCCCTCTTTGAACGTTCATAATGACGTTGTCCAGCGGTTGCCGTGTTTTCATTGTCACCATGGAGGGGTGTTCGTGTCCCTCAAAGGGGGAACCATCTGATTTATAGGCATTCCAATTTGGATCAAAGGATGTTTTCCCCTGAAGTTGATCGCCGCGGAGGCCTAATATTTTACAAGCTGATTCGTTGTACAAGATTATCCTGTCGGATGTATCTTGAACAACAAGGCCTTCGCTCAAGGCGCTTACCACGGATTCATAGCGTTCTTCACTCTCTCTCAATGCTTTTTCCGCCAGCTTCCTCTCCGTAATATCCTGCTTGATTCCGTATACCTTAATGGGCGTACCGTCTGGTTCATAATCAATGTTACTCCTGCTCGATACATCCATTCTTCTGCCACTTTTTAAAGTAACAGAATACTCACGGTTGTAATTTGTTTTTTGATTCAGGCAGTCGTAAAAATGCTGCATGTGTTCATCATAATCTGCTGCATCAATCAAAGCTTCCAAGTCTTTATTTGTGTGCGGAACACCGGGCTCAAGCTCAAAGAGTTTACAGAAATTTTCGGAAGCCGTAAGAACACCCGTCCTGAGATCAACTTCGTAACTGCCAAGGTTGGCAATTGTTTGGGCTTCAATCAGGATCTCAGTGGTTTTCCGGAAAGATTGTTCAATGGTTTTAAATTCTGTAATATCTTGAAAAGATCCGTAAAGTTTATTCACCTTTCCATCTAATCCTACATGGGGAAAACCGCGAGATTGGCAGTAGCGTGCTATGCCATCGGGGTTATTAATTTGCAGTTCAATCATAAAAGGTTTTTGGTGAACAATTGCGCCTTCAACCTTTTCGCAAAGGCGCGCGAATTCGCCCGGGGCGAATAAATCTTCATGATCTTCAAACTTAGGAACCGGCTTATGCAAAGGATATTGAAGGATTTTATACAACTCTTCGGACCACTCAACTTTGCCGTTCAATAAATTGTATTCCCAACTTCCTAGGTGGGCAATCTCCTCAGTCCTGGCAAGCTTACGTTGTTTTTCCCGAAGAATTTTCTCCACTTTTCTGCGCTCTGAATTCTCAATTGTTTGCGCCACAAGCGAACCAATGTAGGAGGCGAATGCCTCCTCATCAGGCTTCCATTCTCTTGCCTCGCCCACGTGCTCAATACACACCGCACCGTAGAGAGTTCCACCCACATAAATCCCAGAATCCAGCAAGCTTGTAATACCATTTGGGTTAAGGTAAGATTCAGTGAATTCACTTGTGCGCTCATCCTGCTGAGCATTGCTTGCGCTTACAATATTCTCAGAATAAAGAGCAGAAAAATAATTCGGGTAATCCTCAATCCTGAGAACTTGCACAGAGTGATCGAACCCAACCCCTTCTATAAACTGACAATGGCAAACAAGTTCACGTTGATCTTCAGAAAACTTCCAAATGCCTACTCTGCTTGCAAAAAGAACCTCGTGGGTTTTTTTGCACATCAACTCCAGTGCTTGTTCCAACTGGCCTAATGTTACCGCTTTATTATTGGCAAGCGTTGCAATAGCGTTTGCTTGTTGCTGCGCATGCTTTGCGTTTTCCTTGAGCAATTCCCTGCTCTTTACTCGTTCTGTAACATCACGAGAAACCGCGAACACCCCCAGATAATTCCCCGTTCCATCATAACGAAACCGCGCATGATCCTCCCGGTATACATAACTTCCGTTCTCATGAAGAATCCTGTACGTGTACATCAGGTAGTTAGTATTTTTTTTAATCTCGCCGTAAATTTTCTCCTTCAACCCCGATCGATCCTCCGGGTGAATTCTAGACGAAAGCTTCTGCGCCCCAATGCGCATTGTTTCTCCAACCTGAAAACCCAGCTGCACATCAAAGGAGGGTGAAACATAAATCAAATCATTGTTCTCATCAAAACCCAGTATCCCGTCGCTGGTATTCTCCGTAATCAACCTCAACAACTCTTCATTTTCCAGCAGCTTTTGTTCGGCAATTTTCCGCTGCGTAATATCAATGATGATTGATTGAAGGTATTGCTGATTTTCCCATGTTACGTGGCTTGAATAAACATGAACGAAGCGAACTTCACCCGCCTTAGTGCGGTGCGTTGTCTCAAAATCAATGCCGAGTTCCACGGCATTTTTCATCCGTCCAATACTGCTTTCCCGCCCCAATCCGTTGATGTCCCAAATGCAAAGCTCCTGTAATTCCGCTTTGGAATAACCATAAAAATTTATTGCTGCGGAGTTTCCATCAATCACTTCGCCTGTTTGTGGATCAATCAGCAGCATTACTGCGCGGTTTCTCTCAAACATATCTTGAAGGCGCTGTTCATAATTATTCAGCTGGTGTTTGAACAACTGCTCCGCTGATGCATCACGAATCGCGATTACATAACACTCTTGGTTGGTTGTTGAAGAAACCCAACGCTTCAACGAAATGTTGGTGAAGTAACGTCCCTGCTTTTTGGCGCAAACAATCAACCCG